>JAAXHE010000312.1:15104-17790 GCA_012271065.1 Candidatus Latescibacterota bacterium | reverse complement strand
CAATAGGTACTAGGGCGGCGCATGGCACGACGGGTCTGTTACCACGTCGGATTCGACCGCGGCGAGACCACCGGAAAAGCGTGAGTGAGTGAAAGATGGACGATTCGCTGTACTGGGGAGACCTGCACACGCACTGTGCGATCAGCTATGGTTACGGCAGTCTCGAGAGGGCATTCAGGCTGGCGAACGAGCATCTGGATTTCTGTTCGGTGGTGGGACATGCGACGTGGCACGACATGCCGGTCGACCGGGCGCGTCACGGATTCATTATCGATTATCACCGGGAGGGTTTCGACAGACTGAGGCGAAACTGGGCGCAGGTGCAGGAAACGGTTCGGCAACATAACCGGCCGGGCCGGTTTGTTTCCTTTCTGGGTTACGAGTGGCATTCCTGCGCTTTCGGCGACCACAACGTCTACTATCTGGACGATGGCGGTGAAATCGTCGAGCGCGACAGCCTGGAGGAGCTGGACGAGGCGTTTGCAGGGCAGGATGTCATGATCCACCCGCACCATATCGGCTATGGCGTGGGATTCAGGGGAATAAACTGGTCGCATTTCAACGCGCGACGGTCCCCCGTCATCGAGGTTTTTTCCGGTCACGGCGGGTCCGAACGGGACGGCGGCCCCTACCCGATGTACCATACCATGGGCCCCAGACAATACCGCGGTACCGTGGCGCACGGACTTGCGCTCGGTCACCGGTTCGGGTTCCTGGGAGGCACGGATCATCATGGGGGATATCCCGGTCACTACGGCGAGGGAAGAACCGGCGTGTATGCTCCGGAACTCACCCGGCAGGCGATCTGGGACGCGATTCGGGCGAGGCGATGTTATGCGGTAACCGGGGATCGCATCGGGTTGCGGTTTTCCGTCGACGACGCGGAAATGGGCGAGGAAACCTGGGGTGCGGGCGTCCGCGAAGTCAGGTTGTCCGTCAGTGGAGCCGACGCGCTGGACCGGATAGAGGTCATCAAGAACAACCGTCCCCTGAAACGGATTTTCGGGCCCCCGCCCGTGGCGGAACCGCCCGACCCGGTACGTGCGAAGGTCCGGGTTGAATGGGGATGGGGCGACAAGGAAGAGTGGGTGCGGTGGGACGCGGGTGTGCGTCTGTCGGATGGCCGACTGCTTTCCGTGGAACCCTGTTTCACCGGCGACCCCGTTCTGGCGCCGTCGGCGGACGGAGCGATTCTGGCAACCGGCGAGGAGCCCGTTCACGGGATCGTGGCTCAGGAAGAACGCCAGGTGGCGTGGTTTTCCCACACCCGGGGAAACGAGCATCCATATCTGCGTGGCACGAACGCGCTGGTTCTGGAACTGGACGCCCCGCGCACTGCGGCGCTGGAATTCAATGTCAACGGTACGGCATGCCGATACCTGCTGGCGGATCTCCTGGCGGGTTCCAGGAGCGTGTTTATACGGGGATGGCGTTCCGAGGCGATGCTGGTGCACCGGGCGGTGCCCGAGGCACAGCTTCGGTCAACGCTGGAATTCGAAGACGCCGGACCGGAGCGTGAGACAGACTTCTATTACGTACGGGTGGCGCAGGAAAACAACCAGTGGGCATGGGCAAGCCCCATCTGGGTCTCGAGTTGATGCCATTGGCAGTCGAGAATCAAATGGGGGATCTCGGTGAGACGGGTCGATGCGGCCGGATGCAATTCAATATTTGTTCGGCTGTCGGTGTGTCGTTAGAAGCTGTTCTAAAATTACCGGCGCTTTTGCAGACGCGCGAAGACCGCTGGGAATTTTAAGACAGCTTCTTAGAGATGGAGGGCCATAATGGTACTTAAAGACCGGGTGGCCATCGTGACGGGCGGGAGTTCTGGCATTGGCCGCGGCGTTGCCCTTGAATTCGCCAGAGAGGGCGCGACTGTTGTCGTAGCCGACGTCCGGGAGGCGCCGAAACAGGGCATATATCACGAACAGGAGGTCCGGACATCCACCCTTGAGGAGGTGCAGAGCCTCGGCGGTGAAGGGACGTTTGTCCAGACCGACATGGGCGATGCCGCTGCCGTCGATGCGCTGGTGCAGCGAACAGTCGACGCGTACGGCGGCCTCGATATACTGGTGAATAACGCCGGCATACACATACCCGGCGACAGCCAGACGCTGTCGCTGGAGGCGTGGGACAGGGTGACGGGCGTCAACATCAGGGGCGTCTTCGTCGCGTCGAAAGCCGCGATCCCTCATCTGAGACGATCTCAGGCAGGGAGAATAATCAATATCGCGTCCGTGCATTCTTTCGGCGGCGGCGGGGGTCCCGCCTATGCGCCCGCCAAGGCCGGCGTGGTCAACCTCACCCGGGATCTGGCGATGGAGGTGGCGCCGGACGGTGTTACGGTGAATGCAGTCTGTCCCGGGTATATAGAAACCGCCATTCAGGATTATCTGACCGAAGAACAGATCCGGGATGCGCTGGAGAGGACGCCGCTTCCCCGATTCGGTTTGCCCCGGGATATCGGTCGGGCATGCGTCTTCCTTGCGTCCTCGGATGCGGAGTGGATCACGGGCGTGGCATTGCCCGTGGATGGCGGCTGGCTGGCGCCCGTGTAGAGAATCAGGGATGCTGTGCGCTCCGGATGCAACGCTTCCGCGCGTGATCAGGCTTAGAAGCTGTATTAAAATTACCGGTGAGTTCCCGAGCGCGAGCGAAAGAGTGGCGGTTATGAGGCGCGAGGGGC
>JAAXHE010000312.1:0-15006 GCA_012271065.1 Candidatus Latescibacterota bacterium | reverse complement strand
CTGGGAATTTTAAGACAGCTTCTTAGGAGAGATGATGGAAATTCGAGCCGTCCGAGAGGACGAAATCGAGAAGACGCTGGAGCTCCAGCGGATGGTATTCCGGCCGGACGAGGGGGCGGGTGCGCTGGAACGGTACCGGACCTACGTGCGGGACGATCCGGGCTATCGGATGGATCAGTCCCGGGTTCTCACGTTAAACGGGAGAATCGTGGCGCATCTGCGGGTATGGGACCGTGAGATCCGCGTGCGCGGTTCCGTGCTTCGCGCGGGAGGCATCGGCAGCGTGCTGACCCATCCCGAATATCGGGGCAGGGGATACGCGCGCGCACTGATGCGGGATACGGAAACGTACCTGCTGAACGCCGGTTACGACGTGGGGCTCCTGTTCACGATCATCGGGACGCCGTTCTACCAGGCGCTGGGCTGGACGCCCATCCCGCTGCCGACGTTTGCAATCGATCTGGAGTCTGAGCCCGGCAATCGCCGGTCTACACACGCGCGCGCTCTGGACGTCGAACGGGACCTGGACGCCGTGATGGCGATATACGAGCGATGTTCCGGTTCCCTGACGGGCCCCGAGGTCAGACCGAGACAGTACTGGCGTGCCGGCCCATCCAGAATACGGGGGGTTTTCCCCGGATGGGGCATCATGGTGGACTCGGAACTTTGCGGCTATACAACGTTCGACGCGTCCGAAGACCGGATCTGGGTGAAAGAAGGATGCGTCAAGCCATCGGGTGACAGCGTGTTTGTCGACCTTGCGCAGTTGATTTGCGAACGCGCCCGCAGTGACGGGTTGAAGCGCATTGAGGGCAGCCTTCCCGCCGGACACGGACTGGCAAGTGCGCTCGAGGCGGTCTGTGGATCCACCGCAGCTTGGGGCAGCCACGATGAAATGATGTTGAAGGGGATCAACTGGCGTACAATACGGGAAAAGTTGCACGGGGAACCGCGCGGTGGCGCACCGGAGGACGAGGGGACGTTCTGGCGCGCGTTGTACGGCCAGAAGGCGGCTGAAACGGATGTATCCGTATCGGGCTGGATGGCATCTCTCCCGAAGTGCGAAGGCCCTTTTTACTGGTGGAGCGATATCTTCTAGAAACGCCGCCGGGCGGACGGAAGCTGCGTGTTTCAGGAGTTTGCCCCGCTGATGCGTGACTCGGCCTCGCCGACCATGCCTTCGAGGATTCGCGCCGCCAGTCGGTCGATTTCCTTTTTCGTCTCCGCCAGACCGTGGCCGCGAAGGTGGGGATTGTCCACCGATGCCGCGGAGACGTAGTATTTGATTTTGGGTTCGGTTCCCGACGGTCGGGCGGTTACCCGGGAATGGCCGGCGGGGGTGAACGTGAAGGCGATGACGTCGCCCTTCAGGCCCTCGATCGTTCGGATGGATCCCGTACTCGGGTTCAGCGCCTGCCCGGTCCTTCTGTCGATGATCTCCACGATGTCGCATCCGCCGATCTGTCGTGGCGGATGGGAACGCAGGGATTCCATGATGTGAACGGTATCCCGGCTGCCCTGTGCTCCGGTTCTGAGTACGGACCGCTGGATTTCACGAAAATAACCGTATTCCTCATAAATCTCGTCCAGGTAATCCCTCAATGTGCGGCCACGGGCTTTGAGGGTCGCGGCGCATTCGCACAGGAGGACGGCCGCGACCGCGGCGTCCTTGTCTCTCGTGAACGTTCCCGCCAGATAGCCGTGGCTTTCTTCGGCCCCGAACAGGAATTCGGCGGCCGGCGGAAGATCGGCGATCAGCCTGCCGATATGTTTGAATCCCACAAGCAGTTCGTCTACAACCGTTGCGCCGAAGGCGCGCGCGATGAGGGACGTCAGGTCGGTTGTGACGATCGTTTTTGCGACAATACCGCCGTGGGGCAGTTCTCCTCGGCATTTTTTTTGTTCAAGGATGTAGTGGCACAGAACAGCCGCGATCTGGTTGCCGTTGAGGGCAAGATCCTCAAGGGGGGCGTTCCACCCGGATCCTGAATCCGGAACGGCGCAGCCGAGCCGGTCCGCATCCGGGTCGCTGGCGATGACCATATCGGCGCCGGACCCGGCGGCTTCCCGGACGGCTGCGGCCAGCGCACGTGGATCTTCGGGGTTGGCGATGCCACCCGGAACCGTGGGAAAATCGCCGTCCGGTTTCGCCTGCGACGGGACAACGCGCAGGTCTTTATAGCCGAGGATTTCCAGCGCAGGCAATATCGATGTCAATCCCACGCCGTGCAGCGGGGAGTAGACCACCCGAATCCGGCGTTCGGGCCTCAGGGTGAGCCCGGCCAGGTGGCGATGATAGAGAGTATCGACGGCGGGATCCAGGATTCCGACGAGACCCTGATCAACCGCGTGCTTGATGTCGAGCTTTTCGATCGCGGATACGGAGTTGACCTCGGCCATGATGCTTCTGTCGTGAGGGGGTACGACCTGGCCTCCGTCGGACCAGTATACCTTGATCCCGTTGTCGCCCGGCGGGTTGTGGCTGGCGCTGATCACCACGCCGGCCACCGCGTTGGTCGACCTGACCGCAAACGAGAGTTCCGGAGAGGACCGACAGCTTTCAAAAATACTGGCGCGGATACCGTTGCCGGCAAGAACGGCCGCTACCTCGTTGGCGAAGCCCTGTGAATTGTTCCGAGTGTCGTGCGCGATTACCACGCCGCGGCAGGGTGAGTCGTCGCCGGATTTCAGGATGTACCGGGCAATGCCCTGTGCGGCTTCGCCGACGGTACGCAGGTTGATGCGGTTCGGGCCCGGGCCCATCGAGCCGCGAATGCCACCGGTGCCGAACTCGATTTTTACGCGAAACGCGTCTTCGAGTTCGTTCAGGTCTCCCGTACGGATCAGACTTGTAATTTCGTCCATCGAATCGGCGAAACGGGGGTCGGTGAGCCAGAGCGCGATTTGCTCACCGGCGGTTTCGGACAGTTCCCCCGCGGCGACCCAGAAACGGATTTTTTCCAACAAACCCATCGGCGTCTTGTTCAAAGCTCGGTTCCCGATGATTACGTGTCAATCCCGTCGAGGACAGCAACTAGCATGCCTCGCGTGCGCCAGCTGGCACCGCGCTTTTTAATATATCGGATCAGACGCCGCGATCAACATAAAACAGTTTGATTTTCCGAAACCATTGCGCATATTTTCGACTTGACGTGGGTGTAGAGGTGGCGGCATAAGGAGTTGGTCATATGACGATGCTCTATCTCCTGCTGTTTTTGTGCGCCTTGATCGTCCTCCTTCCCGTGAGGCTGTGGGTGTGTGGCCGCAACGACGCGGGGCGGGGGCCGACCCTGGACGTCCGCTTGAGGCCGTGGATCGGTCTGGCGGGTATCCGGCTCTTCTACATTGACGACGGATGGCGTGCAGGCGTGCTTCTCGGTTGGTGGACCGTGTTGGCGGTACCGTTGAGAAGGCGGGAGGTCCGGAAGAAGCAGCAGGGGCCGCGCGCGACAAAGAAGGCGGAAGCGGACGTGCCGGACGGATTTTCGGCAACGGTTGAACGGTTCGTACGGTCCGGACGGCGTTTGAGGAAGCTGTCATTGCCCCTGCGGCGGTCCGCGTTGCGACTTCTGAATGGCTTCCGGCTTCGCCGCATAGAATGCAAGATGCAGTTCGGCGCATCCGATCCGGCCACGACCGGCCGGATTTACGGATATTTCATGGCTGCCTCGTCTCTCGTGGGCGCCAGGGGAAGCGTCAACGTGACGCCCGATTTCAATACACAGCGTCTGGACGGAGAAGCCCAGGTGGAAATCCGGGTTTATCCCCACAGGTTGTTGCTGGCATCGGCTTATATCGGGTGGCGTGTTGCGCTTGCGTGGTATTCGGAACGACGCAGCCGTAAACACCCTGAGGAGGGCATTGTCGGGGCTGTTTAGGAGGGGTTTTATGTCAGTTGAGGATCTCATCAGGACGGTGATGACGGAATTCCGGCAAATCGTCAAGGCGGAGACGGTCGTGGGGGAGCCGATCGAAATCGGAGGCACCGTTGTGGTGCCCGTCTCCAGGATTTCTTTCGGGTTCGGCGCCGGTGGCGGTGCGGACAAGTCGGACGGCGGCGGGAGCGGCACCGGTGGCGGCGCATCCGTGGAACCCCTGGCATTTGTCGTGATTCGAGACGGAAAGGCCCAGATTCTTCCCGTCCAGGAAAAGGAAGGATCCATCAAGGGATTGTTGGACCTGGCGCCCGACCTTCTGGCGAAAGTGAAAGCCCTTAAGGAGAAGCGAGACCGGCGAAAAGCCGAGGCGGAAGCCGACGCGGATTCCGGTGACGACGACGTGAGCGCGTAGTGAACCGGCTTCTGCTGCTCATTCCGACGTCAACCTACCGAACCCGAGATTTCATGGCCGCGGCGGCCGCACTCGACGTCGCCGTAGTCGTGGGATCGGACCGCCGGCAGGCGCTCGCGGGTCTGACACCCGGAAAGACGCTTGCGCTGGACTTCGCAAGACCGGCGGCCTCGGTCGAAAAGATCGTCGCCTTTTCGAAACGGTACCCCGTCCGGACGGTGGTGGGCGTCGACGACGAGACCGTCGTGCTTGCCGCGATGGCCTGCAGCGCACTCGGACTTCCGCACAATCCGGTGCCGTCCGTCAGGGCCTCCCGCTACAAACACCTGATGCGCCAGATGCTTGCCGAGAAAGGCCTGCCCTCGCCGGGGTTCAGGCTTTTTTCAGTTCGGGACCAACCTGCCGCCGCCGCGGCGGCCGTCGACTATCCGTGCGTACTGAAGCCCGTTTCTCTCTCCGCGAGCCGCGGTGTGATTCGTGCGGATCAAAGAGCGGAATTCGTGACTGCTTTCCATCGGATTCTCGAGTTGATTTCGGAGTCCGCAGACAGCTCGCCCGAGGCAAGTGATTGTGTTCTGGTAGAGGACTACATTCCCGGCCGGGAGGTCGCGCTGGAGGGACTGCTTGTCGACGGTGAACTGCAGACCCTCGCATTGTTCGATAAACCGGACCCGCTATGCGGGCCCTATTTTGCCGAGACCCTTTACACGACGCCGTCCCGGCTTCCTGAATGCGTACAGGCGGGGATTAGAGGCACTGCGCAGGAAGCAACGCGCGCGCTCGGATTGACCGTGGGCCCGGTCCACGCGGAACTTCGGATGAACAGGTTTGGGATCTATGTCGTGGAGATGGCCGCGCGGTCCATCGGCGGGCTGTGTTCGCGGGTGTTGCGGTTTGGCGCGGGTGTGTCGCTGGAAGAACTGATTCTGCGCCAGGCAACGGGTCATGCTCCGGGCGATCTACGCAGGGAAAACGCCGCTGCCGGGGTCATGATGCTGCCGGTGCCACGGGCGGGAACCCTACGGTGCGTCCGGGGTGCGGCGGGCGCGCGGCGCGTGTCGGGAATTGTCGACGTCACGATAACCGTTCCACGGGGCCAGCCCGTTCAGCCGCTGCCCGAGGGAGACCGGTATCTGGGGTTCATATTCGCGCGCGGGAGGACACCCGAGGCCGTGGAAACCGCGCTCCGGGAGGCCAACGGACTACTCGAGGTCGTGATTGAGGGATGAATGGCTGCGAACAGGCTGGTGGGTCCGGGACAGATTCGACAAGGTCTTTTTCTTGGAGGTCCTTCAGGTCAGACAAGAGCGAACTGCTCTTCGGTGGGCTCCGCTCAGCAGTACCAGGGTTCGGTGAGGCGGGGAAGCGATCGGCGGGTCGGGTCCGGATCAATGACGACCTTTGGCGCCGGCCGGTCCAGCATCCCGTGCACATGCGACCTGATCCTGTGGAAGATCTCTCGCCGGGGGGCGTCGCTTTTCTGGAGCCGGGCGACCAGCCGGGTCAGTTCATTCTGGAGCCGGTCCAGACGGGCGTCGGGATGCGCCCACGGGTACATGAGGGCTTCCGGCGTGAATGGGCCCACCAGATTGCGGACCTCGGCAAGTTCCAGCAGCTTTGATTCCCCGGGGATGAGCAGCCGGATGGTGAGTTGAACGGGCGAGACGTGTTCGATCAGGTCCAGTTCGGCGAGTATGTTCAGAAAACGGGCATACCCCTCCAACGTGATCCAGGGCGTGAACGGGATAAACGTCGGATTCATCACGAGCCGATGTCTCTTGAAGAGCTCGACGACCTCGAAGAAGTCGTCGACCGTGTGCCCCTTGTCCAGCAGCGCGAGAACGCGGTTGTCCAGGGACTCTACGGCGGTCGTAACGAGTGCGCACCCGGTGTCTCTGAGGAGGGGCAGATAGCGCCCATTCCTCAGCAGATGTTCGATCTTTACGGTGATGTCGTAGGTAAGGTCGGGAAATCTGTGGTGGAGTTTTTCGACAAGCGGTACGGCGTGGCCGATGCCGTTGAAGAAGTCGGGATCGCCAAACGTGATGTGTTCCGCACCCGCGGCAACCTGTCTCGCAACGTCGTCCAGCACGATCTCCGGTTGTATAATCCGGAACCTCCCGCCGTATACGGGCACAACCGGACAGTGGCGACAGAGATGCTTGCAGCCGCGGCTCGCCTCGGTATAGCCGACGGTTTTCAGATGCCCGTCGCCCGTGGACAGCCGTGCGTAGCGGGAAAGGGCCGGAAGGCCTGCGCGGTCGGGCGGAAGAAAACGCTGTCTGGCAACGGAAACGACCGGGTCTTCCCGGTCTCCAAGGGCGCTGGAATCCCCCCGCAGGCGATTGCACAGCTGAAGCAGTCCGTTTTCGAATTCACCACCGAGTATGGTCTGTGCGCCCAGGCTTCTCAGGAAGGACTCGTTGACCGAAGCATAGAGACCGTAGAAACAGAGATGCGCGTCGGAATTCAGCTTACGTACCCTTGAGGCAAGCGGCACGGCAAGGCGCGTCGCGGTATGCATTGGCACGTAAAAGGCCACCAGATCGGCGTCGCAAACGTCGTCAGACGGGAAGTCGACTATGGAAACGTCGGCCTGGATCACATCGATGTCCGCCCTCCGCAGCCACGCAGCCGGCGAGGCCAGACCGAATGGCTGTCGACCCAGTTCGTAGGTGGACACGAGTACGGCTTTGAACGGACGCGATTGGCTTGTGTTCGTCATGGGTCGTATACCAAAACAAACGGCAGACGGCGGGGAGGTCCCCATTGAAGTCTGCCGCTTGTTTTCTGCCGATATTACTTCGAGGTCTGGTAGTAGGGGTTTGCGCCGTCCGCGTGTTCGGTAATGTCGAGGATCTCTTTGATTTCCGGCACGGCCTCCTTGATCAGGACCTCGACACCCTGTTTGAGTGTCACGTCCACCATGCCGCAGCCCTGGCATCCGCCTCCGAACTGGATGTAAGCTTTGTCGTCCTTCACATCGATCAGCGAGATATGGCCGCCGTGCATGGCCACGCTGGGATTGATCTTCTCGTCGATGACGTTCTGGATCTTCTCGGCGGCCGTGCCTTTCAGATGCGGAGGAACTTTGTTGGGATTCTCGATTTTGAATCCTCTGCCCATCAGGCTGTCCACAAAGTCCAGCGTAATGTCCTCGGCATAGGGAACGCTCTCCGGGTCAATGTAGATATTGAACCCTTCGAACGCCGTGACGGCGTCGTCATCCTCTTCCTGACCGCGGGCGACGAATGCGAGCCGGTAATTGGCCTGCAGCGGCGACACCGCCTCCGTCTTGACGCGAACGCCAACGATATCCGTTTCCTGGTTCCCGATCAGGTTGACAACTTCTTTCTGCGCGGCTTCGGTAACGGTAATATTCATATCGACCTTCCCCTCGGAGAGATTGGCAGTGGCGGAACGGTCAGGATTCCAGCGCCACAGCTGACCTTGCGGGTTGTTCCCGGTCTATCTTTTCCTGGATCTTCATCAGCGCGGACAGCAGATCTTCGGGTCGGGGCGGACAGCCGGGCACGTAGACATCGACCGGCAGAAACTGGTCCACGCCCTGGACCAGCGTATAGGTATTGAAGACACCTCCGGACGATGCGCACGCGCCCATCGAAATCACCCATTTCGGATCCGGCATCTGGTCATATATCTTTTTGAGTACCGGCATCATCTTGATTGATATCCGGCCCGATACGATGAGCAGGTCGGACTGCCGGGGCGAAAACCGCACGGCTTCAGCACCGAACCGGGCCATGTCGAAGCGCCCGGAGAGTGTGGCCATCATTTCGATGGCGCAGCAAGCCGTGCCGAACGGCATTGGCCAGAGGGATGACTTGCGCGCCCAGTTTATCATCTTTGAAAGCGTGGTTGTAATTACGTTGTCGCCAAGGCCCGTTTCAAGTCCCATTGAACACCTCTGAATGGATGTCTGGATTCGTCATGTGTCTCTTACGACGGCGTGCGCGGGTCCCCGAGATACGTCCCGCCGGCCCCGCACGTAAGTCGGGTTGCTAACCGGAAACCTGAATCAACTCTTCAGTTACGTTCTGCAGACATGCATCCATGGCCTGTTCTTCTCCCAGCAGGTCGTCCAGAGTGACGCGGCTGAGAAGCTGATCGATCATGGACTGCACAGAGGTCCACAACGACCGGATGGAGCAGTCCACGGAGTGCGTACACAGCCCTTCCCGGCCGGCGTGTTCTTCACAGAATTCGGGATCGAACATCCGCCCGCCCAGGGCGGCCAGCACGTCTCCCACCACAATCATGTCGGCCGATTGCGAGAGCCGGTACCCTCCGGACTGACCTCGGGAACTCTCGACAAATCCTCCGAGCCGAAGAAGGCGCATCAGCTTTGCGACGTTCGGGGCCGAGAGGCCCTCCATGTGGCTGATTTCAGATATGGAGAGGCCGCCGCCGGTCTCTCTCTGCCGCCGACCGATCTGGAGCAGGCACCGGAGACCGTATTCTTCACCTGCGCTTAGTTTCATGGAATGATCGCAATCCTGGTCGGGATGGACGCCTGATTCGTGCCGTGAGTTGGGCTAACAACGAGCCGGATGCCCGGACAGAGTGTTGGCGAACACTCGCCGCTCAGGGTTATCTTGTCGTGGCCGTCGTCAAACGAAATCCCGCTAAAGCAACCCGAGTTCGAGCCTCGCGGCTTCGGACATCATTTCCGGGTTCCATGGCGGGTCGAAGGTCAGATCCAGGATGACGTCACGCACTCCTTCAACCGACCGGGTAGCGCTTTCTACCTGGCCGGGGAGGATTCCCGCGGCCGGACAGGCAGGGGAGGTGAGGGTCATCTGGACGTGTGTCATCCCGGAGGGTTCCACCCGGATGTCGTAAATGAGGCCGATATCGTAAATGTTGACCGGGATTTCCGGATCGAAAACCGTGCGATGGGCCGCGATGATGTCTTCCTTGACGGCTTCGGTGTCTATTGGGGCGGTGGATTCAGCCGTCCTGGGCACCGCCTGCTGTTCTTCTGCACGTTCCGCGGCGTGCGCTTCAAGCGCGCTCGAGTCTACGGGGTTCGCCGCGTCTGTGGCGCCGGAGTTCGGTACGTCGTCCCTTCGAGCCGCAGCTTCGCCTTCCTCATTTCCGTAAAGACGGTTCAGCAGTCGTTCTAGCAAGATGATTACCTCCCGAAGGATGCCTACTCGGTGGTCACCGGCAATTTGCTGTCTTCGAGTGCGGCCTCGAGCGTATGCCACGCCAGGGTCGCACACTTGATACGCACGGGGAACTCTCTCACGCCGGCGAATACGGCCAGCTTGCCGATGCCGTCGACGACGGGTTCGGTGGACAAATCGCTTGTTACGAGGTCACGGAATTTTCCAAAGAGCGATTGAGCGTCCTCGAGCGTCTGGCCCTTCACAGCGTCTGTCATCAGGGAAGCCGACGCTTTGGAGATGGCGCATCCCTCGCCCTGAAAAGCAATATCCGCTATCCTGCTCCCGTCGAGCTTGACATAAAGGCTCAAGTGGTCGCCGCATAGCGGGTTGTGTCCCTCTGACGTCCGGTCGGCATCGCACATGCACCGGTAGTTGCGCGGACTCCGGTTGTGATCCAGAATGACCTGCTGGTAGAGTTCTCTGAGATTGGACATTAACG
Organism: Candidatus Latescibacterota bacterium; assembly: GCA_012271065.1. Next base: position 5,085 of record JAAXHE010000312.1, on the reverse strand, counting down.
GAAGACCTCATTGACCGTGTGCAGCGCCCGTACAAGCGTGTCGATGTCTTCATGTGTATTGTAGAACGCGGTGGCCGCTCGCGTTGTCGCCGGAACGTTGAAATGACGCATGACGGGTTGGGCGCAGTGGTGTCCCGCGCGGACCGCCACGCCGCATTCGTCCACGATGGTGCCGACGTCGTGCGGATGGACGTCATCCATCACAAAGGAAATGACGCTGACTTTTTCTTTTGCGGTGCCAATGATCCTCAGACCCGAAATCCCGGAAAGGGCATCCGTGGCGTAGGCGAGCAGCTGATTTTCGTATTCGGCGGCGGCTTCCAGGTCGATCCGGTTCAGATAGTCGATGGCGGCGCCCAGAGCGATACAACCCGCAATATGGGGCGTGCCGGCTTCGAATCGGGCCGGCGGATCGGCATAGGTGGTTCTTTCAAACGAAACCTCTCGAATCATGCCGCCTCCTCCCCGGTAGGGTGGCATCGAATCCAGCAGTTCGCTCCTTCCATAGAGTACACCGATGCCCGTCGGACCGTATAGCTTGTGCCCCGAAAAGGCGTAGAAGTCGCACCCCAACGCCTGAACGTCCACCTTGAAATGGGGGACCGCCTGCGCACCGTCCAACAGTACGGGAATACCGCGTTCGCGCGCCGTTTCCACGATTGAAGCGACCGGATTGAGGGTGCCGAGGACATTCGACACGTGTACGACGGACGCGAGTTTCGTACGCTCGTTCAACAGGGGTTCGAACCGGTCGATCTGCAGCTCTCCCCGGTCGTTTATGGGAATAACGCGAAGTCTTGCGCCTTTCTCCTCGCAGAGCATTTGCCAAGGCACGATGTTCGAATGGTGCTCCATCGCGGTAACGAGGATTTCGTCGCCGGCCTCTACGGTTTTTCGCCCCAGGGTGCGGGCGACCAGATTGATGCTGTCCGTCGTTCCGCTTGTGAAGATGATCTCGCGGTCGTGGGCGGCGTTCAGGAACCGGCGCACCTTGCTGCGCGCACCCTCGTAGGAATCCGTTGCAATCTGGCTGAGATGGTGGACCCCTCGATGTACGTTTGCATTCGCCGCGCTGTAGAACACTTCGAGGACGTCGAGAACATCCCTGGGCTTCTGGGTTGTGGCGGCGTTGTCCAGATAGACCAGTGGTTTGCCCCGAACGGTCTGGTCGAGGACCGGAAAGTCCCTGCGGATACGGTGAGGATCGAAAGGCCCCGTGCGTTCGACGAGCGGGCATGTGAGCCGCTCGGCAAGGGCCTGCGCACTTGGGCTCATTGCGCGTTCCCGGCGACTCGCGCCTGTTCGAATTTATCCATGACAATTCGTTCCAGGTAGTTTCGAACGGATTCGGGTTTGATTCTGTTCAGGATGTCGACGGCGAACGCGTGTACCAGGATGCGCTGCGCGGTGGCGTAACTCAACCCTCGCGAGCGCAGGTAAAAGACCGCGTTTTCATCCAGCTGACCGATCGTCGCGCCGTGTGAGCACTTCACCTGGTCGGCGTAGATTTCGAGCTGGGGCTTGGTATTGATGTCGGCGCCTTCCGAGATGAGAAGGCTCTGGTTGCTCTGGTACGCGTCGGTCTCCTGAGCCTTCTGGTGAACGTGTATCTTGCCTCGGAATACGCCGCTGGACCTACCGCCCAGTATGCCCTTGTAAAGTTCGTGGCTGCTGCAGTTCGGCTCGGCGTGTTCGATCAGGGTATGGTTGTCGATATGCTGCTCGCCGTCGGTCAGATAGAAGCCGTTGACCGTGGCTTCGCCGGCTTCGCCGTCCAGCAGCGCGTTGACTTCATTGCGCACCAGTCTGCCGCCGACAGAGATCGTGTGTGTGGACAGATCGCTACGGGCGCCCTGACGGCTCTGCATGGTCGCAATGTGATACGCCTCCGGGCTCTCGAGCTCCAGCTTGTAGTGATCCACCATCGCGCTGTCGTCGGCGATCACTTCGGTTACCGCGTTCGTGAAATAGGCCCCGTCGCCTGTATAGGATTCGATGATCGTTACCTGGCTGTTTTCTTCGGCCAGGATCAGGGTGCGAGGATGTGAAATGGAAGGGACGCCTGAAGCTGTTGAGACAAAAACCACGTGAATGGGTGTCTCGACAACGGTACCGCGAGGGACGTATATAAAGGCGCAATCCTGCAGAAACGCGGTGTTGAGCGCGACAAAAGCGTGTTCATCGTAGTTGGCGTGCCGCGCGATATTGCCTTCCACACGATCGTTCTCGGAGGCCTTCAATTCGGCAAGACTGCACGCCCGCACGCCGTGCGGGAGGATCCCCGCGCGGGAATCTTCAGCGCTGTAGAAGCCATTCACAAAGACCAGGCGTGTCGCAGTCAGTTCCTGAACCGGGTGTACCGACTTCCAGGCCTGGCGTGCATCCTCCGGCGTTGTAGTGCGAAACGGCGTACGGACAAGCGGCGCGACATTCGTGTGAAACCACGCTTCGTCCCTCGTGCCCGGAAACCCGAGTTCTGTGAATCGGCCGATCGCCGACTTGCGAAGCTCGTGCAAGAACGTGGCGGGCTTTCCGTTCAGCCGTTCTTCAGATTTTGCAAATGCCGACAGATAGGCGTGTGTGCCATCGAACCTCATGTTGCTGCTGCCTCCTTTAGGCGCGGGCGAATCGGGCCGTGGATTCCTCTCGAATCCAATCGTAGCCTTCAGCTTCCAGCTTCCGGGCGAGGTCCTTGTCGCCCGATTTGACAATCCGGCCCTTCAGAAGTACATGCACGAAGTCCGGCACGATGTAGTTCAGCAGCCGCTGATAGTGGGTGACCACGAGGACCGCGCCCCCGGGGTTTTTCCGGTGAAGCGTTTTAACGCCGTTGGCCACGATTTTCAGGGCGTCGATATCCAATCCGGAGTCGGTTTCATCCATGATGGCGAGCCTGGGTTCGAGCATGGCCATCTGGAAAATCTCGTTACGTTTCTTCTCTCCGCCGGAGAAGCCCTCGTTGACCGCCCGATTGAGAAAGGATTCATCCATTTTCACCAGTTCGAGCTTTTCCCTGGAAAGGGTCAAAAAGTCGATGGCGTCGAGTTCATCCTGGCCGCGTGCCTTGCGGAGCTCATTGAGTGCCGTGCGGAGAAAATAGGCGCTGTTGACGCCGGGAATCTCCACCGGATATTGAAAGGCCATGAAAACGCCGGCCTGGGCGCGTTCTTCCGGGTCCAGATCCAGAAGATCCACGCCTTCGTAGGTAACCTCGCCCAGGGTAACTTCGTACTCTTCCCTGCCGGCCAACACCTGGGCAAGCGTACTCTTGCCGGATCCGTTGGGCCCCATAATGGCGTGGATCTCGCCGGCCTTGATGTTCAGGTCGATTCCCGATAGGATAACGGTGCCATCGACACTTGCGTGAAGGTTTTTTATTTCCAGCATTCGTGTTCCTTTTGCAAGACTGTACTCGGTTTCAGGGGTGAAGCCCGGTGCGACGGGGCATTATTGAAGGCCGCCGAGGCGCCCGGGATGATATTCAAGTGTCGCCGCCTGTGCGACATGGCGCTATCCCACACTGCCCTCCAGACTGATGCCAAGCAGCTTCTGTGCCTCGACGGCGAATTCCATCGGGAGTTCGGCCAGCACCTCCTTGCAGAAGCCGTTGACGATCATGGACACGGCGTCTTCGGTGGAAATACCGCGCTGGTTACAGTAGAAGATCTGGTCTTCACCGATCTTCGAGGTGGACGCTTCGTGCTCTACCTGGGAGGTCGTGTTCCTTACATCGATGTACGGGAACGTGTGGGCGCCGCAGCGGTCCCCGATGAGCATGGAGTCGCACTGGGTAAAGTTCCGGGCGTTTGACGCGCCCTTCATAACCTGCACCCGGCCTCGATAGGTGTTCTGACCGTTCTTTGCGGAGATACCCTTCGACACGACGGTGCTGCGCGTGTTCCTGCCGAGATGGATCATCTTGGTGCCCGTATCGGCCTGTTGGCGCCCGCTGGTCACGGCCACCGAGTAGAACTCTCCAATGGAGTTGTCGCCCTGCAGAATGCAACTGGGGTATTTCCACGTTATGGCCGACCCGGTCTCAACCTGGGTCCAGGAAATCTTGGCGTTGACGCCGCGGCAGGCGCCGCGTTTGGTCACGAAGTTGTAGATTCCGCCCACGCCGTTTTCGTCGCCGGGATACCAGTTCTGAACGGTCGAATACTTAATCTGCGCATCGTCGAGGGCAACGAGTTCCACAACCGCGGCGTGGAGCTGATTCTCGTCTCTCTGCGGCGCCGTGCAACCTTCGAGATACGAGACGTAGGCCCCTTCTTCCGCGATGATGAGCGTGCGTTCGAACTGGCCCGTGTTGGCCGCGTTGATGCGGAAGTAGGTGGACAGTTCCATCGGACATCGCACGCCCCGGGGGATGTAGCAGAAGGAACCGTCGGTAAAGACAGCGGAATTGAGCGCGGCGAAGAAATTGTCGTTGTAAGGCACGACCGAACCGAGGTATTTCCTTATCAGGTCGGGATGCTCCTGAACGGCTTCGGAGAACGAACAGAAAATGATCCCCAGATCGGAAAGCTTATCCTTGAAGGTGGTCGCCACGGAAACGCTGTCAAAGACAGCGTCGACCGCCACGCCCGCCAGCATTTTCTGCTCCTCCAGAGGAATGCCCAGTTTTTCGTAAGTTCGGAGGATCTCAGGGTCGACCTCGTCGAGGCTCTGCAGTGTCTCCGCGGCTTTGGGCGCCGAGTAATAGATGATTTTCTGGTAGTCGATATCCGGATAGTCGACCATTGCCCACTGCCGGCTCCGCTTGCGACGGGTGGGATCATCCATTCCAAGCCAGTTGCGATAGGCCTTGAGGCGCCATTCTAGCAGCCAGTCGGGCTCGCATTTCTTCCGGGAGATGAAGGCGATGATGTCCTCATTCAGACCCGGAGGCGCGGCATCCTGTTCAACGTCTGTAACGAATCCGTACTTGTATTCTCTCGTTGCCAGTTCTTCGATTTCCTGCACTTCTTCGCTCATCCGACGCTCCTTCCATATATTGAAAGGGCATTAGTTTTGTTATTGTTTATGCGACGCGACGATAACGTTTCCTGAATTCAGGCTTAACCTTAATCCGAAATAAATCAG
>JAAXHE010000365.1 GCA_012271065.1 Candidatus Latescibacterota bacterium | reverse complement strand
TGCAGAGCGACTTTATCAACGGACTGATAAGGGCCGTATATCTTGACAATTCTGACCGGACCTGGTATTCTTACACGGCCCTTAACCGTGTATCGGGCACCGATTTGACGGCCCAAATCAGGAGAGGGAGGACGATGCCTGAACAACGACCCGTAAATCCCAAGGAACTGCAGAAAGATCTGAAAGACCTTATCGAGCAGAAGTACGGCGCCCAGGTCGTGTTTCCGCAGGCCGAGGCCGAAGGGAGCAATGAAGGACCACGTACCGAGGAAACGCAGGATGAATCGATCGACTTTGACCTGAAGCCGGAAGAACTTGAGGCCTTTCTCGACGAATACGTGATCAAACAGGACGAGGCGAAGGAAGTGCTCGCCACCAAGATCTGCACCCATTTCAACCGGATGAAGCTGGATCGTGAAGATCCGGAATTCGAACATCGTTCCGTGGGTAACATCAAGAACAACATCCTGTTGATCGGCCCGACCGGAGTGGGCAAGACCTATCTGATAAAATTAATCGCCCATCGAATCGGTGTTCCCTTTGTCAAGGGCGACGCGACGAAGTTCAGTGAAACCGGATACGTGGGCGGGGACGTCGAAGACCTGGTGCGCGAATTGGTTCGCGAGGCCGGGGGCAGCATTGAAAAGGCCCAATACGGCATCATTTACGTTGATGAAATCGACAAGATCGCTTCGACCCCCAACCTGGTAGGGCCGGACGTTTCGCGAAGCGGTGTTCAGCGCAACCTTCTGAAGCTGATGGAAGAGACCGAGGTGGACCTCAAAGCGCCGCACGATCTGGCATCGCAGATGGAATCCATGATGCAATACCAGCAAAGCGGCAAGATGGATCACAAGAAAATCAACACACGGAACATTCTCTTCATCGTTAGCGGTGCGTTCAACGGGTTCGAGGATCTGATCAAACGCCGTTTCAATCGGAACAGTCTGGGGTTCAAGGCCGAAACGGAGCGGCCGCTGAACCCTGAAGCGGACCGCGTCTCCTATTTGAAGCAGGCGACGACGGAAGACCTCATCACGTTCGGCTTCGAGTCTGAGTTTGTGGGGCGTTTGCCGGTCGTGGCCGTACTCGAACCGCTTTCCGTCGAGGACTTATATCAGATTCTGAAGAGCCCGACCAGTTCGGTCATTCTTGGAAAGAAGAGGGATTTTCTGGCCTACGGGATCGACTTGAACTTCGAAGACGCCGCGTTGCGCCGGCTTGCGGAGCAGGCGTCAACTGAACAGACGGGCGCGCGAGCGCTGGTCAGTGTATGTGAACGGGCGCTGCTGAAATTCGAGAAGGCGCTTCCGTCTACCGATATCCGTTCGTTTACCGCTACCGCCGCTGTTGTGGAAAACCCGACGCTGCAGTTGCAGCAGCTGCTTGTCCACCGGGATATCTCGTCTTATACGGCGCGCTTTCTGGATGCATACGGGATAGAATTGACGTTTTCGGAGGCGGCAAGAACCGTTTTGGCCGATTCCGCGGCCCGCGACGGCGTGTCCATAGAAGCGCTGTGTCAAACTTTGTTCGACGATTACGGTCACGGTCTGAAGCTGGTGGGCAAGTCCGAGTTCACCATCGGCAAGGACGCGGCGGAGAATGCGAAATTGCATCTGGATCGAATGGTTAAAGCATTTTACAGTACCATTGGAGAAAAACCCGCGCGCGCGAAATAACGTCAGGTTCTGTCTGTCAGAGCCAACCTTACGATGCCGCCGTTCTGCACGAGCAATTGACGGGCCGTCTCCTTCGAGACGGCCCGTTTTGACATCACAATTGCCGTCTTGAGATCGCCGGCCGCACCGAGTAACCGCCGGCTGTCTTCATGGGAAAGCCCCGTCGTTTCCATCAGAATCCGGCGGGCGCGGTCGTTCAGCTTTGCGCAGGTGGGTGTCAGGTCCACCATCAGATTGCCGTACACCTTGCCCATCCTGACCATGGACGCCGTCGAGATCATATTCAATACAATCTTGGTCGCGGTGCCGGCCTTCAGGCGCGTGGAGCCGGTGATGGCTTCGGGGCCGACTTCCGGCACGATGCTGATTTTCGCGTCCACCTGCCCCGCCGCATTCGGGTTGCACGTGAAAAAGACGGTATCCGCGCCCTTGCGCCGGGCGTACTCGAGTGCACCCAGCACAAAGGGCGTTACGCCGCTGGCCGCAATACCCATCACGATATCCCGCTCCGACAGATTCCGGCGTCGAAGTTCACGCGCACCGTCTTCCGGCCGGTCCTCAGCGCGTTCCGCCGCTCGGAGAAGCGCGCCGGCTCCGCCCGCGACAATCCCCTGAACCGTCCCTTGCGGGGTTCCGAACGTGGGGGGGCATTCGGCAGCGTCCAGGACGCCGAGCCGGCCGCTGGAACCGGCGCCAACATAGAAGAGCCGGCCGCCGTTCCTCATCGCCATCACCACAAGTTCCACGGCCTCAGCGACCTGCGGAAGTACCGCACTCACGGCCCGTGGGACCTTGCTGTCTTCTTCATTGAGGATTTCGAGGATCCGCAGCGTGGATGCCTCGTCGATGTGCGCACTGGCGGGATTTCGTTGTTCCGTTGGCAGCGAGGCCCATCTTGATGTGTTCACATCGGACATCGACCTATCTTTCCTCTTCTTCCGCCTCGCTGCGCAGTTGTTGAAGGGTCTTCCGAAGGCTTTCAACGGCTTCTCCGTATCCGGTGAAGTCACCTCTTCGAAGGCGTGACTGCGCCGTGTCGAACTGCGCGAGCGCGGTCTGGCTCAGCTTCCCGAAGACCGTCGAAGCCGGCGACGGGATGTGCCGAATATCCGGAATGGTTTCTCGTTCTTCGAAAGCCAGGTTCAGCGCCCGTTCAAGGTCTTCGGCCATCGCGAGTCGGTCGCCGTGCGCCACGAGTACACGCTTCAGTTCCGGCATGCCGCTCTGGGTCGCCCTCAGGTAGAGGGGTTCAACGTAGATGAAGCCGTTTTCGATGGGAACGACGAGCAGGTTGCCGCGCAGCACGTCCGAACCCCTCTGGCTCCAGAGGGTGATTTCCCGTGAGACGTCGGTATCCTGGTCGATGCGGCGTTCGATCAACATGGGACCGTAGACAAGCTTCTTCTTGGGCAGTTTGTACACCATAAGCCGGCCGTAGTTCGGACCGTCGCATCTGGCGAGAAGCCACGCGATCATATTGGCTTTTCCGGCGGGCGTGGAAGGCAGCATCAGCACGAATTCCTCCCTGTCCGCATCCGGCAACTTGACGATGATGTAGTACGGCGCCATGACCCGCGGGCGTTCGGAAACCCCGTAGATTTCCATGGCCGGTTCCCAGACATCTTCACGGTTGTAGAATACCTGGGGCGAGGCCATGTGGTACGTGTTGTAGAGAGAAGCCTGGATTTCGAACAGGTCCGCCGGGTATCGGACGTGGGCGCGCAGTGGCTCCGGCATGTCCTCCTTTGGCCGGTACAGGTCCGGGAAAATCTCCATGTACGACCGGATAAGCGGGTCGTCCGGATCCCACACGTAAAACGTGACCGTGCCGTCGTACGCATCGAGCGTTGCTTTGACGGCGTTGCGGATATAGTTGGCCTCCCGCACGTAGGGCCTGCCGTGGGGTTCCGCGTAGGGGTACATGTTGCTTTCGGTATAAGCGTCCTGTATCCAGACAAGCCGTCCGTTCACCGTGACCAGATAGGGGTCTTCGTCGAAGCGGAGATAAGGCGCCAGTTTCTGGAACCGCCTGGGTCCTTCGTCCCTGAAACGACGGCCGATGTGCCGGTCGAATTGAATCCGGCTTTCAGGCTTCAGGTTCTGCGTAACCAGAAGGTAGGGATCGGCGAAGCGCAAGGCGAACAGGAGTCGGCGAAAAAATGAGTTGACGGGCACCCCGCCTGTACCGCGGTAGGTGGTGTATGCGTTTTCGTCGCCCCGGGGGTAGTCGAACTCCTCTGTCCTGGTGTTGACGATTACGTAGTCCTGCATGGCTTCGCCATAGTAGATCTCCGGGCGGTCCACCCGGATGTCCACCGACGCATTGGGCGGGATGTCCTTGACAAAGAATTCCGGAAGACCCTCCTGGCCGACTTCATTCGCCGGGCTCATGCAGAACCCGTAGCCGTGGGTGTAGACCAGGTGGCGGTTGACCCAGGTTTCGCCCTGAGTCGCCATTTGTTCCCGCGAGAATTCCCGGGCGGCCACCATCACCTGCTGATATTCGCCGTTGATCGCATACCGGTCGACGTCGATACTTCCAAAACGGTAATAGGACCGGATTTCCTGAAGCTGACTGTAGGTTGCAATCAGGGGCCGGCGGTCCCACAGCGGGATGCTGCGGATGGTGGGCAGATTGTTCCGGATGTCCTGAAAATCCAGATCGGACTCCGCCGGAAAGGGGACCTCTTCGATTCGGTCCAGGCCGTACGCCCGCTGCGTGTGTTCTATGGTCCTTCGAATGTAGGGTTCTTCAAGTCTCAATTCGTCGGGTTTGACAACGAATTGATCAAAGAGAATCGGAAACAGCCAGCTGAGCAGAAGAATGGCCGAGACATAGGTGGCGCCGCCGAAGGCGATAGGCCACCACTTCCTGTCGCGCAGGTTGTATACCAGCAAAGCCCCGAGAACGATGGACAGGACCATCATCAGCCGGTAGACGTATACCTGGACATGGACGTCGGTATATCCCGCGCCGAAGAACGCGTCTTTTCGAAAGGAATAGAGGATTTCGTATTCCTTGAGCCAATACCACCAGGCGCAGATGAACGCGAGAATCGCCGTCAGCGCGGAGAGGTGGGCGCGGACGTACGGCGTCGACGACCAGCCCCGTTCCACTTTGCGCAGTGCGCGGTCCTGATGGTAGGAGAAACTGACGAGGACGATGGCGAGAATGACGGCGAAGGCCAACCAGCCCTGTACAAAGTTGTACGCGGGGAGGTGGAAGAAGTAGAAGCTGAGGTCGTTGTTGAAGACGGGGTCGGTGAAACCGAATTGTACTGGATAAAAATAACGCAGCAGCGGCATCCAGGCGGCGGCGCCGATCAGGCCGGTTGCAGCCGTCAACAGGACGATCGCGGCCGACCAGAGGATGAACTGACGCTTGCGTCGTTCCGGCAGCAAAGGCTCAGCGTCCGCAACGAGGACCTCGAGCGGCATCTCGCGGGTATGCCGGCCGTACTTGCGCGCGATGCCGATGTTGACCGCCGCGATGACCGCGAAAGTGGATGCAAACGCCAGAAACGAAAGAAGGCGGGCAAGGACCGTGGTGACGAGAACAGACCCGAATCCGAGGTTCTGAAACCAGAGCCAGTCGGTATAAAAGTACACGGCCAGGCGAATGCATGTGTAACCGAGAAGCAGTCCGGCCAGTGGAACAAGAAACTTGAGCGCTCGTTTTGACATTGTCCGTGGCAGTTCTTTCGTTAAGGAGACGACATTGTCTAACTTATGAAATATAAGCAGGATAAATAACCCTAACAAGCGGATTTTCCCGGAAACGGCCGCCAATGCCGGAAAACCCTTGACAATTCTCACAAGGATGATATCATATCTTGCTTTGAATGGTTCCCGATTTGCGGAGTGCCCCCGGCGCGGCGATACACGCTGCATGCAGCCGAGATCGACGGGGCGCCGGTTGCCCTGACCGTTTGCGACGCTACTGGTGAAGACGATTTGCGGGGATGACTGTGGAAGTCAAACACTCAGGTTCAGAGGGATAGCGACAGGTATGGATACTGCAAGTGTCGATGTTGCCGACGGCACGGTGGCAGGCATGGCAGATCAGGAGGCGGCATTCGCCCATCGCCGGTTGCGCAGGGATGCGTTCTGGAGGACGATTCCGGCGTACGCGAACGTGGACGCCAGTACATTTCACTCCCACCTCTTTCAAGCCCGCAATTCGCCAACCAGCGTGGAGGGTCTGCGGGAAGTGCTTGGCGGGCTCGTCGGACCGGGCTTTTTCGCGGACCTGCGCGAAGGGTTAAGCAGGGCCCCGATGAGCATTCGGATTTCACCATATATCCTGAGCCTGATCGACTGGGATGATCCGTATGGGGATCCGCTGCGCACGCAGTTCCTGCCCATGGCCTCGCAGCAGTTGCCGGATCACCCCGAGCTAAACCTGGATTCATTGAACGAACAGGGAGACTCTCCCGTACCGGGACTTACCCACCGTTATCCCGACAGGGCGCTCTTTCTCACGCTGGATACCTGTCCGGTCTACTGCCGCTTCTGTACGCGGAGTTACGCCGTGGGGCTCGATACGGAAGGCGTTGAAAAGGTCCGTCTGAGTGCCAACAGGAAACGCTGGCGCCTGGTCTTCGACTATTTGAGGGCGCGCCCCGAGGTGGAAGACGTCGTGGTCAGCGGCGGCGACGTCTACAACCTCAGGGCGGCGCAGGTCCGGGAGGTGGGCGAGGCGCTGTTGGACATTCCGCATATTCGACGGTTTCGCTTTGCAACCAAGGGCCCGGCGGTCATGCCGGGGAAGATCCTGAGCGACGTGGATTGGGTAAATGCGCTCGTCGATGTGGTCGACCGGGGACGCAGGATGCACAAGGAAGTGGTCATGCATACCCACTTCAACCATCCGAGTGAAATAACCGGCGTGACGCAGGATGCAATGGACCTGCTGATGGAGCGGGGGGTTACGGTACGGAATCAGGCGGTACTTCAGCGCGGCGTAAACGACGACGTGCTTACAATGCAGATACTCGTGAAACGGCTGAGTTACGTGAATGTTCAGCCCTACTACGTGTTCTTCCACGATCTGGTACAGGGGGTCGAGGATCTCCGTACGACGTTGCGCGCGGGTCTTGAAATTGAAAAAACGCTAAGGGGCACGACGGCGGGGTATAACACGCCAACGTTCATTGTCGATACACTGGGCGGCGGCGGTAAACGCGACGGGCATTCCTACGAACACTACAACGAAGAAACGGGAATCGCGGTGTTTGCAAGTCCCACCGTGCGACCGGGAGAGCAATTCTTCTACTTTGATCCCATCGACTGCCTGGCGCCCGATATTCAGCAGCGCTGGACGGAATCAATCGATAGACAGTCGATGATGGAAGAAGCGCTCGCGGTCGCCGTTTAGTCCGGCAGGCTCAGGGTTCATATTGGACGGGGTCGGGGATACCGGCCGTCTCGAAGGCCTTCAGACGGAGGATGCAGCTATGGCAGCGACCGCAGGCGCGGTCGCTGTTTCTGTAGCACGACCAGGTGAGGTGCAGCGGGGCGGCGAGTTCCACGCCAAGTCTGACGATCTGTGCTTTCTTGAGGTGGATAACAGGCGTGAGGATTCTGATGTGGGATTCCGGGCGTGTACCGGAGTCGACCGCCCGTGCGAACGCGTCACAGAACGCTTGCGTACAATCGGGGTATCCGGAACCGTCTTCTTCGACGGCGCCCAGATACACACTCGATGCGCCGACGGATTCAGCCCACGAAACCCCCAGGCTGAGAAGGAGCGCATTCCGGAAAGGTACATACGTGACGGGAACGTCGTTCCGGTCGGCGACGGCATCGGGAACGGGTACGTTTCGGTCTGTCAGAGCGGAACCGCCGACCTGACGGAGCGCGTCCGTTCCGGCGGCCAGGCGACGACCCGCCGGAACGTCGTAGTGGTCGGCGATGGCGTGGAACGCCCGGCGTTCGCGGGCGCTTGTCCGGTGGCCGTAGTCGAGGAAAAAAAGCGCGAGGTCGAAATTCTGGCGGGCGACGGCGGCAGTGACGCAGCTGTCCAACCCGCCGCTGAGCAGCACGACGGCGAGTTGTTTCACGCGCCTCTCACGGTCGCGACCGTCCGCTTCATGTACGACGCCAGGTCGTCCATGAGCGAGTAGACGGTAGGCAGGATGACCAGCGTAAGAATGGTCGAGACCATCAGCCCCGAGATAACTACAAAACCGATTGGTCCCCATCGACGAGCGGTCCCCTCAGCCGTGCCGTAGATCATCGGCAAAACCAGGGGCGTGAGGCCCAGGATTGTCGTGGTCGCGGTCATCAGTATGGGACGCAATCGGTCCTGTCCGCCCCGGATAATGGCGTCTCGACGGTACAGGCCCTGTTTCCGATACCGGTTGATATGGTCGATGAGTACAATGCCGTTGTTCACAACGATGCCGAAGAGGATGAGCAAACCATAGGTGGCGTTGCTGTCCATGGGGATATTGAAGGCAAAAAGCGCGAACGAAACGCCGATGAACGCGAAACAGATCGAAAACATGATCGTAAACGGGTGCGCATATGACTCGAAAAGGGCGGCCATGATCATGTAGACCAATAGCGCCGCGAAGATCATGGTGAGGTTGGTTTCTCCCTGTTCCTGGTTCATCCAGCGGAAGCGCCGGTCCATTTGCCACGAGTACCCTGCAGGTAAAGGGATCGCGCGCATCCGCCTGCTCATTTCACGTCCTACGGAAAATACGGCATGCTGTTCCGTATTGGCGAATACGGTTAACGTGGACATCCGGTTTTCGCGTTCGAGCGCCTGAGGACCCTTGCGCACCCGGAAGTCCGCAAGACTGGCGAACGAGACCATATTTCCCGTTTCGCTCTCAAAGTACGTGTTCCTGAGCTGTTCCAGGGTGGCTCGGTCCTCTTCCTTGAGTTGTACGGCTATGTCGATTTCCCCGTTCTCGGTTTTGAACTTGCTGTTGCCCCGGGTTCCCAGCGCACTGGCAACCGTGGTTGCCACCTGCCATGGCGTAAGCCCGTAACGCATGGCGCGACGCCGGTTTATGGTGACCTGGATTTCCTCATTGCCGGATTCAAGGCTGGTTTCGACTTCGTGAACACCCCGGATGCCCTGCATTCGCAGACGGATGTCCTCCGCCAGCATCGCGAGAACGTCCGGGTTTCGGCCCTTGACTTCAACACCTGCCCCGGTGGAACTGCTACCCCATGTTCTTCCCGACTTGAATCTTACGCCGGGTATATCCTGGGGTAACAGGTCCTTGACTTTGCGTTTGACCACGTCGGTGGAGAGACGTCCTTCGTCAGGGGGAACCAGATAAAGCGTGATTCGATTGCTCCGTCTGTCGCTGAACCGGCTGCTCATGGCCGCGATGTCCAGGTTGTCCTTCCGTGGAAGCAGGATGCCCTCGATCCGTTCGAAGAGCGCGAGCGCATCGTTGATGTCGTAGCTTCGAGGCAGTTCGACGGAAATATCGACCCGACGCGTCGGTTGCCAGCGATAGGGCTGTTTTTCAATCTTCGTGTAGAAATGGACGCCGGCTCCAAGCAGCGCGCACGCGGTGGCGACCGTGGTCCATCTGTAGCGTAGCGTGTAAACGACGAGCCGGGAATACAGGGCCTTTATGCCTCCCGCGATGCGGGAGTAGTAAACCAGGCTCGCCACAACCGCGGCCACAAGCGCCGCAAAAAGCCAGGCCACGGCCGGTATGCCGGCCAGACCGGCGAGCATGCTTCCTGAGCTCTTCCATAGCCAGTCGGCGACTGCGGTCGGACCCTCGCCGTAGACCTTGTAGGCGACAAAACTGAGCGCCAGAAGGAGTAATGCGATTTTGAGCCATCGGTCCAGGTGCGAGGAGCCGTTCTTGAAGGCCCGTGACGCCGCCAGTGGGATGAGGGAGAGCGCGACACAGAATGACGCGGCTACCGAGATGCAGACCGTGAGGGCGAAGTCCCGCATAAACAGTGCGCTTCGGGAATCGGTCACAAAGATGATGGGCACAAAAACGCAGATGGTCGTCAGTGAAGCGGCGAGAACGGGTATACCGATTTCCCGGCTCCCGTCCAGGGCCGCCTTTCGGGACGCATGGCCCTCGTCGTACCTCTTTCTGAAGATGTTTTCCAGAGCGACCACGGCGGGGTCGACGAGCATGCCGATCGCGACCATCAGGCCCATCATCGACATCAGATTGAGCGTGATATTCGATCCCAGGAGTTGCCGGAGGATGTACATCACCATAAACACGGTAATGGCTGAGATCGGGATGGCGGAGCCGATAATCAGCGTGCTGCGGAAGTTCCGGAGAAACACGAAGATGACGCTGATGGCCAGGATTCCGCCCATGATGGCGGATTGCGTGAGACTTTGAATGCCAGAGGTCACGTCGAGCGATCGGTCACGGATTGGCTGCGCCCTGAGCCTGTCGCGGCCGATGTCGTTTCGGATGTGCTCGAACTCCGCCTTGACCCGATTCGCGGTCGCCACCAGGTTGGCCGAGGAGGACTTGCGGATGTCAACCGTCACGGCATCCCGGCCGTCGAGGCGTTCGAAATCCTCCACTTCCGGAAAATCGTATGTGACGTCTGCAACGTCACCCACTTCAACGCCCGTGCGCAGGGGAAGACGCCGGATCTGGTCGACGTCTTCAAATTCACCGATGGTCCGTGCGGCCAGGCGTTTCTCGGCTTCGCTAACGTATCCGGCAGATATATTCACGTTGTTGGAACTGATGGCCCGGTTGAGCGCGCGAATGTCCAGGTTGTGGGTGTGCAACAGGTTCTGGTCGACTTCGATGAGCAAGTCCTTTTCCCGCAGTCCCCGGACCTCGACGCTGCCGACGCCCTCCAGGCGCTGCAGGCGCGGAAGAATCGTGTATTCGTAGACGCTGGCGAACTCGGATTGGTCCGTTCCCTGCCAGCTCAGCGCATAGGTCAGCACCGGAAAATCTTCGGTATTCCAGCGGCGAATTGTAATGCGCTCAACGTCGCCCGGAAGGTCGTTTCGGACCTGATCGAGACGGTCCCGGACGTGAACCGCCATGAGGTCCATGTCCGTATTGAGTTCGAATTCCAGACGAACGTATCCCCGATTGGCGTACGATCTCGAACTCAGCTGCTTCACGTGGGATAGCGTGCCCATCACCTCTTCAAGCGGCTTGACGATTTCACGTTCTATTTCTTCAGGCGATGAGGAAGGGTAGTCGACGTTGACGTACATGACGGGAAACGTGATGTTCGGCAGGTACTCGAGCGGCAGCCGAAAGAGGGAAATCGCCCCCAACACGAGTACGCTGAGCGTCAGCATCACCGCGGTGATGGGTTTATGTATGGCGTATTCGGAGATTCTCATACCTTAATTGTCGTCTTCCCTTTCGCTCAAAAGATCGCCTCGCTGGAGCCGTTCCGCGTTCTCGGTAGACCAGAGAATGGCCTTCATGACCTTCTGGGCGGTAATGTACCGGGTGGCCGCAAGCAGATGCATCCGCCTTTCTTCAGGGTCGTCGGTGATGTCGAAGTGCCTGAAGGCCACCTCCAGGACCTGGAACATATGCAGTTCGGCGTCTTCCCTGAGCATAATGTGGGCGAGGGCGTGTTTGAGGCGGGTAATGTCGCGGCCTTCCTCCAGGTACTGGTTCACAAGTATCTCAGCTTCGTATACCTTCTGGAAGTCCGCGAATTCCCGCAGCCGATCAAGCATCTGTGACTCTGATTCGAACGAGCCGTTCAAGCGCTGGCCGGGCTTCGGTACGCGGGCGGCGGGCATATTGAGCCAGCGCAGATAGGTGAGAAATACCGCGCCGTGAAAGATCCCGCGCAGCAACTCTCTCGACGGGGCCCGTTGAAAAGCACGATAAAGCGCGTGCGCGTAGGAGTAGATATTGGCCACGTCGTGCCAGTCCCCTTCGTTCTTCAGGTGAAAGCGGGCCGTGCGGACGGCGCTGGCGTAGACCATGGATCTGCATATCCGGGCAGGATCGACTCCCTGCCGTAGAAGGGTTTCGATTTCCGAGACGATGGGCCCTTCATCTTCACCAAGCATGACTCGTGCGAATGCCGAAACGTCCAGGGTGGCTTCGTTTTTCCTGTTTTCCCGCCAGATGTCGTCCAGACGCGTGAAGACATCTTCCAGAACCGGCACGCTTTCCTGCCAGCGGGCCGTTTCCTCGTGGCGGGTGCGGGTGACGAGGTCGATCACGATCGGGCGAAGTATTTCGCTTGCCCCCTGCCATTCAACGTAGTCGAGAGCTTCGAACAGCTTGTTGGCGAAGTCCAGCGTGTGCCCGTCGCCGGTGAAGTAGTAGTCGGTTGCGGCGGTGAAGACGAGGTCGGCAATAGCCTCTTTTGGAATACCGCGGTCGTTTAGCGTGATCAGAACTCGCTGGGCGGCGTTGCTGTTGCGCTGCTCCACCAGTCGCCTGAACCAGCGTTTGTACGTTTCCAGGTCGGGCTCATCCGTTGCCTTCGGAAAGGGGAACCCCTGTCGGCGGGAACCGCGGGTGGTACGCCTTGATATCTGTACGAGACCGTGTACGAGGAACAGGTTGTAATCCCGGTCGGCGATGTCGTGCCAGAGGTTGGCGCACAGCGCCAGGATGGCCAGACCCGACGAGAAGCCGTCCGTCGTCTTGTACGATCCGTAAAACAGGCCCTGTTGGATAATTTCCTGCGGTGACGCGCCGGCGTGACGCAGGGCGGTCACACCCTTGGCGATAATGAGCGAGCTTCGATCTTTCAATCCCTGTTCCAGGATATACCGCCCCCGGTCGATCATTCGCTTGCGTGCCGCCTGCTGTTCGTCTGCGGCCATTCCAATGTAGAGGAAACCGTCTTTTCTTACCTCCACGGGAAAGCTCTTCAGGTCGTTTCCCGATCCTGAGGTCTCGAAACAGCCTCCGGTTTTCAGATCGAACTCCCAATGATGCCAGTGACAGATCAGGACCCCGTCCCGTACGCTGCCCTTGGACATCGGATAGCCCATGTGCGGACAGCGATTGTCAACGGCCTGAAACTCGCCTTTGTCCAGGAAGACGGCAATATGGGATCCGTTGACCGTAAACGGCTTGCCCTCGCCTTCGCTGAAATCGTCCGCCCGGCAGAGCCGGTGATAGACAAGGCTGTCGGGATCGATGTCGTCCGTGGGCGCCCGGGGGATCATCTCGCCGTCGAGCGAGGCCGGCGCCGTGCCGTGCGCGGTGGTATCCATCGGGACATCTCCTGTGAATGGGATTGGTGGGTGCTGGCGTCTGGACAAATATACGACCGAAAGCTCAGAAACGCAACGGACAGCGGCGTCTGAAAGTCCCTGGCGAGTCCATTCGCGCGCGAAGGGATGGCGCAAGCCGAAAGCCGGCCTGATTGCGGGACAGCCTTTTTGCGCGTGTGCCGTGCGACGATCGGATGTACCGCCGGCGATCAGATCAGTGTTTCCACAAACGCGCGACTGACCGGATCCAGTTTTCTGTAATCGGGTATCTCGTACCGGTTCCCGTCGGCGTCTTTCAGGAGGATGCGGCCCCCGGGCATGATGCGAATGTCGCGTCTTCGGCTGCGGACCTCGAAGACACGGTGGCCGCTGTCGGTTTCAACGTCCCATTTCGGAATGTGGAAGTTTTCTTCAAGTTTGTGTACCTGAAGGATGACCGGTGCGAAGTAGGTGCGTTCCAGGTCGGACTCGAGTATGGCGCGACTTTCTTCGTCAAGGCCTTCGATGTCGCGGATAATGCCAATCTCCGCGTCGTCGTCACCCTTGAGTACGATGAATTGACCGGCAGACGTGAGCGGAAATGCGCGATGCGCCGTAACCGGCTGCCTGCCGTCGGGATTTTCCAGGATCAGGTCGTTGTATTCATCCAGACAGAGTCGTATCTGCCCGGGATCCAGCAGCGACAGTTCCTGTTCGAGGTGGTATTCTTCCTGCATAACGACTCGCGGAATCCGCGATCGGCCCGATATCGCTCCGGTTTACCAGGCTCGCAATTTGGACATTTCGGTTTGCATGCGGCACAGGCGGGCATAAATCCCGTCCTGCCTGATCAGGTCGTCGTGCGTGCCCATCTCCGCCAGTTCGCCCTTGTCAAGGATAAGCAGACGGTTGGCATTTCTGAGCGTCGAAAGGCGATGGGCAATTGCGAAGGTGGTTCTGCCGGTGATCAGACGTGCAATGGCGTCCTGGATCTGTGCTTCGGTTTCCGTGTCAACGCTGGCCGTTGCTTCGTCCAGGATAAGAATGCGTGGGTTCCTCAATATTGCGCGGGCGATGGAAAGGCGCTGGCGTTCACCTCCCGAGACGCGAAGTCCCCGTTCGCCCACCGACGTGTCGTAGCCTTCCGGAAAATCCAAAATGAAATCGTGTGCATTTGCGGCTTTTGCGGCTGCGACAATCTCATCCAGCGAGGCGCCGGGTTTGCCGTAGCCGATGTTCTCCGCAACGGAACCATTGAACAGAAACGGATCCTGAAGCACCACGCCGATCTGGGCTCTGAGGGTCTTCAGAGAGACTTCCCGGATGTCCCGTCCGTCGACCCGGATTGTCCCTTTCTGGACATCGTAAAAGCGGCAGATCAGGTTGATGAGGGTACTCTTGCCTGCGCCGCTGTGACCGGCGAGGCCGATCATCTCCCCCGGTTCCACCCTGAAATTCAGATCTCTGAGAATAGGTTTGCCGGGTTCATACGAGAACGTGACGCCGGAGAATTCCACCGATCCCGAAAGTCGCGGCAGTGAAACAGCCCCGGGCCGGTCCGCGACGTCGGATTGTGTATCGAGGACCTCGAATATCCGCTCGGCAGAGGTTGCCGCGCGCTGGAAACGGTGGTTGAGTCGGCAAAGACTTTCCACGGGACCGTAAAATTGCCACATATAACCCGTGAACGCGACGAATTCGCCGATCGACAGGCTGCCGCCCAGGACTTTGTTTCCGCCCATCCACCAGATGATAAGGGTACCCAGAGAGGTGAGGAACGTCATTATGGGTGTAAAGATGCTTCGCACCCTCGCTACGCGGATTTCGCCCGAGAGCAGGCCCCAACTCCTGTTCTCGAACTTGCTCACCTCACGCTTTTCCTGGGCAAAGGCCTTGACGACGCGCACCCCGGGTATCGTATCGGCCAGCAGAGCGTGGATGTCAGCCCACCGGCGCCAGAGACCATGATAAAGATCATGCAGCCTGCGTCCGAAGTACCGCGTAAACAGGATTAGCAGGGGAGTGGGCAGAAGGACGAACGCCGCGAGCGCGGGATTGAGCGAAAAGAGAATGATGCAGATGATGACGATGGTGGCGATATCCCGGATGATTTCCTGGAGGCCGTCCGAGATGAAATCCTGAAGCCGACTCACATCCTGCGTGATATTCGACATGATGCGCCCGGTTTCCCGTTCATTGTAGAAACTGAGCGAGAGATAATGGAGATGCCGGTACACTTCCTTGCGAAGGTCGAAGGTGATTCTCTGACCGAGCTTTGCCAGCAGAAACGTGCGAACGGCGCTGAGCCCGTTGCGGGAAATGTTGACCAGCAGAAGGAGCAGCACCAGCACGCCAAGCATCGTGCGCCTGTCGGTCCCGCCCGGAGGTGCCGGGTCCGGCGCCTGGCTTCTTGCACCGGAAGAACGGGGATCGGCAGGAATCAGGGACGCCGCGGGCGTCGAGCCGCTCCTGTCGGCCACAAGGACGTCATCTATAAGGGTCCGCATCAGCAGTGGCGGCGTCAGGCCGATAAACGTGGCGGTCAGCAGCAGGAGGAGGCTGCCCGCCGCCATCTGCCAATAGGGCTTTGCGTAACCGAGGAGGCGGAAAAACAGCTTTCGGGAGTCCAGGCACATCGGACATACGCCCATCCAGTGCGGGATCACCTGCTGGCACCTCTCACACCGCTTCTTGCGGCCGGCGAATACCTCCACGGTGGAGCTTGCAATGTGCGTGTCATCGGGTACGGGTTTGGCCTGCCGGACAAGCTGCTCGATCCGGGCGGGAATCTGCGCAAACCTGGACAGCAGGGACTTGGTAAAAAAGGCGAGGGAGGCGCCGCTTCCGGGGGTCGATACCTTGAGCACGCCGCTGCCGTAGAGTTCCCTGACTTCCACGCGTTCGATATCCACCAGGGGAACGCTGACGGTCTCCGGATGCCCCGAATCCGACGGGCTGATTCCAATCAGCCGGCTCCCGGTCGCAACGAGCCATGCCGCCCCGTAGGAACCGTCGAAACGGAGATCCGTAGCGACGGAAAGAAGGATTGCCTCGTCCGGTCCGAGGACGTTATGCGTAGCGGCGAGAACCTCTTCGGGGATTTCTTCGAGGAATGGCGTTTCTGAGGTGAGTCGATCTGGCGTGTCCACGCGGAGTCCTGTTCTTGCAAAGCGAGGGCGTTTACAGGCGTCTTTGCGACGTGCAGGCGGTGGCATTCCAAAAATAACCGGAGACTTCGACAGAGTCAAGTGACGGATCATACGATGAAGTTTTCAATTTGCGATTTACCTGGAGGTGTCGGACACTGCGGCACGGGTCCCGCAATGCAGCTGCACCGCGCATTTCCGGCGTCGGTGCCCGATTTCGCCACAAGACGGACGTGCGCCTGGAAAAGCCGGGCAGTAGGGTGTACTGCGGACGATCCATGAGTCCCGGCGCGTGTCTGGCCGAACCGCTGCTTCACAGCGGAAATACGGTGGACTCGCATCGAAAGTGCCGGAAGAACTGGAAACTTGCCGCTTCCCGCCAAAATTCCTATAATGGATAGCGAAATGGGCGAAATTTCAATCACGCATTGCCGTCAGGGACTCGCGGCGCGGGAGCGCGCGCGGCATGTCGCGAACCGGCGGGGCAACCACGCTTCCTCGCGCCAACCTGAAACCGGCCGGATCGAAACCAGAGAATTCAACCTGGGGTATACTCTGGCAGGAGGACAGGTATTCCGTTGGGGCCGCGACGTGGACGGTTGGTGGAAGGGCGTTGCCTACGACACCGTATTCCATCTGCGCCAGGTCGGCGATACGCTGATATATCGCGCGGAGGCGTCGAGCGTCGCCACCTATCTGGGCGAGATGTCGGTTGCAGGATTTCTCGAGTGGTACCTGAGATTGAACGAAAGGCCACGCATTCGCGTCCCTCGAAGCGACGGGTATCTGCGCCGCGCACGGGATCTGTTGAAGGGGTTCCGTTTTGTTCGGCAGATGCCCTTCGAGTGCGTGATTTCGTATATCCTGTCGGTGCAGGCCCATATGAATCTGACCAAACGGCGGGTGAATTTCCTGGCTGAATCGTGGGGTCGCGAAGTGGCGTATATGGGAAGAAAATACTGTACGTTTCCCGAACCCGATGCATTGGCCAGGCTGAAGGGTCCGTATTTCAGGTCCAACCGTTTCGGGTGGCGGTCTGAACGCGTGGCTGAAACGGCCCGGTTTGTTTCCGAACGCACGAGGGGCGAACCGGGGAAATTGACCCTGGATGACTGGCGTGAAATCGTGGATGCGCTGAAGAAACAGGCTGGAACGGGCGTCGGTCTGAAGGTCGGC
This sequence comes from Candidatus Latescibacterota bacterium, assembly GCA_012271065.1. Next base: position 5,384 of record JAAXHE010000365.1, on the reverse strand, counting down.
AAGTGTATAGACCTCTTCGCCCTTGAACGGCTGGATGCGGTGCCCGTGGATACGTGGGTGCTCAAATTGGCCCGGGAATGGTACAAGATCGATGGTACGGACAGAAAGGTCTGCGAGTGGGCGGAAGCGCGCGGAGGCAGGTCCGCCGGGTATATGAACGAGTACCTTTTCGCCTACTACAGAGAGTTGAACGGGCCTTCCCCGGAAGACCGCGTCATCTCGTTCTGTGCCTCCGACGCGCCATCGGCGGAACTTCCCATGCTGGATGAAGGTTAAAGTAAAGTCCGCTTCTACGCTGTCGCGGCGCGCAGATACGTCGAATACCGGTACCGTTGCATATGACCGGCCAGGTTTCAGGGTAAGCTCGCCTCTTTTCCGATGATATCCGGCTGACGTCGTCGTCGTAAGACCGATACCCCCATCGAACTGCCTCCGAGTATGAAACACGCATCGGTCATTATCCCGACTTACAACCGCTCGGTATTTCTTAAGAAAACGCTGGAGCAGGTATTGCGCCAGTCCTACCCGTCGTTCGAAGTCATCGTCATCGACCAGACGGACAGACACCCGCCGGACGTAACGGCGTTCCTGACTTCCATCCGCACGCGCATCCGGTACGTTCGTACGGAGACGGCAAGTGGGACGCGAGCGAAGAACCTGGGCATGAACATCGCTCGAGGGGAGGTGATTCTCTGTCTCGACGACGACGTTGATATTTCCTGCGATTTTATCTCAAAACATATGCGTAACTACGAAACTGAATGCGTCAGTGGCGTGGCCGGCCGAATTATAAGCTCGGGAAGCCGCGGACGCCGGGAGCCGAGGCGTTGCGGCGAGGTGACGTGGTATGGTCACGTAATTTCGAATTTCTACGCGACCCGCCGCCGGAGCGTCTCGCACGGAGGGGGGGGCAATCTTTCCTTTCTTCGAAAACAAGCGTTGCGCTGTGGGGGGTTTGACGAGAGGTTCGCCGGCAGCCAGCTTCGCGAGGAGACGGATTTCTGCCTCCGCTATCTCAAGTCCGGGGATGGCCGCATGGTTTTCGAACCGGAAGCCGTGGTTTTCCACCATGCGGCACCCTTTGGAGGCTGCCGCGTTACGGACCAGGCGGCCGACCCGCTGACCTATGCCAACGAGATGTACTTCTGGTTGAAACACCTGGACGGCCGGCTCACGCCATACTTTATTCTGAATCTGTTCGTGCGATTCTTCGTTCTTCGCGGCCGCTTTGGCGCATTCGGATTCTGGTGGACGATGCCGCGGAAGCTGATGGCACTGGCAAGGGGAATTCGGATGGGTATCGGTCTTTACCGGAATTCCCGCGGGACGGCGAGGCGTAATGGCTGACCGGAACGAGGAAGAGGCGCGAAATGCGCTGGATCTTGCGACGCTCTCCCGGGGGGTGGGCGTCAATCTCCTGGCGCTGTTTTCGAAGCTGGGCCGCCCGGCATTTTATCTGCTTGCCGCGCGCCTCTTTTCCACCGCTTCCTACGGCCTCTACTATCTTGCCTGGACGTGGGTGAATCTGTTTTCCAGGTTCGCGTTTTTCGGTCTTGACAAGGCATTGCTCCGGCAGGTGGCCTATCATCAATCCAGGGGCGAGAAGCGACGGGCCCTCGGGTGTGTCAGAACAGCCCTGATCGCGGGAGGTGTCTTGAGCCTCGGGGTGAGCCTGGGCTGCTTTCTCTTTTCCGACGCATTGGGGGGGGTGATCGGTCGGGAGCGGGTGGAGATCGCACTCCGGTGGATGGCATTCGTCGTGTTCTTCCAGACCGTAGGCGGGTTGCTGCTGCAGGTTCCGATCGCGCACAAGGTGATGGAATACCAGCTGTACGTCAAGGGTCTTACCGAACCCGCCCTGTTGATCGGTTTTGCGATCCTGTTCTACTTGCTCGGTATGGACCTTACGGGAATCTGCGCGGCGTACCTGGTTGCAACAGCCATCGTGTTTTGTTGTTCCATTTTTCCGGTTTTCAGATTTTATCCACGGCGAACGTGGTCCGGAAAGGGTATTGGATTAGAACGCACGCTGTTTCGTTTCACGCTGTCGTTGTTTCTGGTCGATCTGATCGCGGAACTGAACGGACGATTGGACGTCGTGATTGTCGGATCGTTTATTGAAGCCGAAACCATCGCCGTGTATGGCGTGATGATCCAGCTGGCCGGTATCATACGTGCCGTCTCGGGCGCCTTCGATCCGATTGCCAACCCGTTCTTCGCGGAATACCACGCGCGGGGAGAAATTTCGCGCCTGGACGAATTCTTCAAACTTGTGACGCGCTGGGTTACGCTGGTCACCATTCCCATTCTGCTCGTGTTCTCATTGAACGGAAAGCAGATTGCCGCCTTTGTGGGGCCCGAATTCCCTGCGGGGTACCCGTGGCTGCTGATTCTGCTGCTCGGCGCAGCGGCAACGGCTCTGCTGGGGTTGTCGGGCTATGTTCTGGTGATGACCGGGCATCCCGACGCACTCATCGGCGTCAGAATTGTCACGCTTCTGATCAGCGGGATTGGCACCTTTGTCCTGGTGCGCCGGTTCGGCCCTTCGGGCGCCGCGATCGGCGCCACGTTCACGGCAGTTCTGTCGCCGGCGCTTTCCTCCTGGTGGGTATTTCGCCGGTTGAAAGTTCACGCGTTTTCAGTCAAGCTCTGCAAGCCGTTGCTTGCCGGCTTCGCAACCGCGGCACTGATGATGGTGTATGGACCTCCTGCGCCGTCCGCGGCGCTGTGGGAAGCGCTGGGCCACGCGGCACTGGTCTTTCTGTGCTTCGGCGGGATTCTCGTTCTGCTCGGCATTGAAGAGGAAGAAAAGCAGTTCGGCTTGCGAGTCTATCGCCGGATCAGACGCATCTTCTCGTAAGGAGAGGCATGGTGAGAATCTGCATCGACGCGCGCGAAGTCCGGGACGTGGAAACCGGCGTCGGCCGATATGCGTTCCGCCTGGTCCGGGAAATCGCCCGGCTGGACCGGCACAACGAATACCTGCTACTCAGACGGGCGGCCTATCCGCGTCCAATTGTGGTACAGCACAATTTCGAGGACGTCGCGGTTCCATTCGGGATCTCAACCGGTCGAAATCTCCTCGGGGGGGCCAGGGTTGTGAACCCGCTCCAGGCCGACATATACCATTGTCTCTTTCATCTTCTTCCCCTGGGCGTCCGCGCCGGGAGGATTGTCCTGACCTTGCATGACCTGATCTGGATCAATTTTCCGGATATTGCGTACGAAGCGCGCTGGCGCGGCTGGCTGGCCCGGCATTTCGCGGGTCCATGGATCGGCGAATCCGTAAGAAAAGCGCATCACGTGATTGCCGTTTCGGAAACGACCCGGCAGGATGCGATTGCGCGATATCCCGGGTCGCCTTCCAAATTTACGGTCGTACACCACGGAAGCGACGGGTCCGGTGCGGGTAACGGCGTTGCCTGCGACCTTCCCGAAATCTGCCGCGGCCGCCGGTTCATTTTCTCACTGGGCAATACGAAACCCTACAAGAACATCCGACGACTGATCGAGGCTTTCGGCCGGGTTGCGAAACAATGTCCCGATCTGTTCCTGCTGATCAGCGGACGCGGGGACGGATACGCCAGCCTGGCCGAACTCACCCGGAACCTTGGGATCACTCGAAACGTCCTATTTACCGAGCAGCTGAGCGATGCTCAGGTTCGAGCCTGCTTTGAGGAAGCCGTATTCTTCGCGTTTCCATCCATTGCCGAGGGTTTTGGGCTACCGGTTGTCGAGGCGATGGCAAATGGCTGTCCGGTGTTAACGTCCGATGCGTCATCTCTTTCGGAAATCGCCGGCGATGCGGCGGTCCTTGTCGACCCCATGGACGTGGGGTCTATCGCCGGCGGAATGACCCGTCTGATTCGAGACGACGGGTTGCGGGAACGTCTTATGGCCAGCGGACGGCGTCGTGCCGCCGGTTACACCTGGCAGGATTGTGCGCGAAAGACGCTTGCCGTATACGAAGACATCGTTTCGCGATAATTCAGAGGGTGGGATCGTATAAGCATGGTGTACGTCTGGCGGATATGTTGTATTGCCTGCCTGGGGCTCGCCTGTATTGCCGGCATCGCCCTCGCATACCCAAGTGCGGGAGGTGGCGGCCTCCGCATAGATATGAGTTCGTGGCTGCAGAGGGACTGGGCCGAATGCAATACAAGAACGAAATTCCAGTACGCGAACAATGCGGTCCGATTCGTCAGCGAAGGGTCCGCCGCGCTGCTCTGGCAGATACCGACACGATCAGGACAACCCATGGCGCTGGATCCGGAACACCATCCGTGGATCGCCCAGTGCAAGCGGCCTCCCAGGCAGTTAGAAAAGATCGTCAGAAAGCGCGGGTTCGACACGCTGATCGACGTGTCCGAGAACCCGTATTTGACCTGGCGCTGGAAGGTGGATTATTCGACGATCGGACGGCAGCGCATGGACAGGGGCGGCAGGTTGAACAAGAAGGACGATGACTTTAACGCGAAGCTGGGAGTAGCGATTCTTGAGAAGGGAACGAACAAGATACGTGAGATTGCATACGTCTGGTCCAACACGCTGCCGGAGTCACTTATGTTCAAGTCCGAGACCACAATAATCCCATTTGTCTGGAAGCTGTCGTGGCGGCGGATTGTCGTGGAGAGCGGGCGGGCCCGTATGANNAAGCAGTGGGTGGGGGAGAGAAGGAATCTGTATGAAGACTACAAACGGGGATACCCCGGGGAGGAACCCGGCAAGATACTGCGGGTCTATCTGATGACGGACACCGACAACACGAACAGTCGGGCGTCGACGTGGTATGCCGATATCCAATTCCACCGGGAAGCGCCTGGAGTCCCCTCCCGCAGGTAGATTGCCGGAAACCGGGGTTGAACCCTGCGAAGCGGAGCGTCTGCAATCAACGCTCCGCTGTTCCTTTATTCCCTTACGAAACGCGGATTGCCGAAGCCGTCATTTATGACATGGCTTCGGGCGGGTATTTCCGCCTTGTCGGGTATGATCAGGTCGAGTTCGGTACTGTTTTCGATCACGGTCCCGTCTCCCACCCGTACTCCCTTGCCCAGACGGATCTTGCCCGGCCTCCTGTCTCCGCTCAAGACGGTGCCGACCACGACCGACGACGCGATTCGGCATTCCGTGTCGGTCTGAACATAGCCGTATACCTGGGTATTCGGGCCAACGGTCGAATGGTCGCCGATTCTGACGGGTCCCAGCAGGGTGGCGTCGGTTCCGATCTGGACGTGATCTCCGATCTCGGGATGCCGATGCCTGACTCTGCCGCTGAGGCCACCCATCGTGCAGGGATAGATGTAACAGCCCGAGCCGATTACGCCGGTCTGGCCGGTTGTCAGGCCCCGGTGCGGATGATCCAGGAAGTTGGCGTCGCCGATCAC
>JAAXHE010000351.1 GCA_012271065.1 Candidatus Latescibacterota bacterium | reverse complement strand
GCCGCGCGAAGACCACTGGGGATTTTGAAGCAGCTTCCAGAGGTCGTCTCTATGCCGGAGGCGGCCTTTCTTGTTCTGCAGCATACGTTTGACGACTGTCGTCAGAGAACGCTCCGCTGCCGCGATAACTCCCCCTGCGATCCGGATTTGTGAATTCCCTTCCGGGCTTGCGGCGCGCTCTTGCCCTTTCTCCGCGGCGCCTGACTTCGAAAGCCATCTTGATGGAGGAGTTGAGGTCGTTATGAACGCTACCGGGTTGCGGAAGATTTGGGGTCCTGTTCTTGCGGGCCTGCTGCAGTGGATTCCGGGCCTGGTTGCGGACGTTTCAGGAATCGAAGCTGTGAGGACTCGCGCGGGTGATGAGGGCAGCCGTGTAGAGGTCGAATTGTTCGTGATGGCGCATTGTCCCTACGGGATGCGGGCGGAGACCGCGCTCGCGCCAACCGTCAGGGCATTTGGCGACGGTATCGACTTCCGTCTGCATTTTATCGCTCAGGAAGCCGGAAAGGAGTCCGTGCCCGCTGGACCGCTGCGGCCGCTCCGGAGCCAGGGTGAAGCCTGCGAATCCGGCGCCGTATCCGGAACGGGTCGATTCCTGAGTCTGCATGGCGACGCCGAAGTGGAGGAGGGAATCAGGCAGGTCGTGATGATGCATTTGTATCCCGACCGATTCTATGACTATATTCTGGACAGAAACGGAAATATGGATTCTCCGGATTGGCAGGCCAGTGCCAGACGCGCGGGAATCAATCCGGAAAGGGTGGCTGAAATTGCTTCCGGCGCGAAAGGCGAGACGCTCTTCCGCGAAAACATCCGGAGGGCGAATCATCTGGGCGTCAAGGCGTCACCAACCCTGTACGTGGACGGCGTGGAGGTTGAAGGAGGAATCGAAACGCATGGTCTTGCCCGCCGCATCTGCGGGCTGGACAGTCTGGCGGGGCCCTGCGCGTCGGTACCGGTCTGCGGGACGGACCGCGACTGTGTTTCGACGGGCCGGGTCGGTGTCTGTGTTAACGCCGGTAAGCCGGCGGCCTCTTGCAGGTTCAGCGATCCGGTCGTCTTCAGGATGACGGTCTTGAACGATACCGGATGCGATCTTTGCGATCCGGCGACATTTGTCCGGTCCACTCGGGAGTTGTTTCCGGGTGTGGACGTTCAAACGCTCAATGTACATTCCCGGCAGGGGAGGAAGCTGGCAGACCAGTTTCGGGTTGACCGGTTGCCCGCGTTTATCCTCGACTCCGATTTTTCCAAAACGGCCCGTTTTGAGCGATTTGCAAAGGCCGTTTACCCGATCCGGGGAAGTTACATGCCAAGGCCCGCACTCGTGCCTGTGTCCCGGCTGATGGGCCGGAAGGCGATACCGGGCCGAATGGAGTTCTTCTTTGTGGGTGCGTCGCCGCTTACGGTGCGGATCGCCGGAGACCTGCACTCCTGGCTCGACGCCGTCGATGCCCCTGAGCGTCTGCGCATCCATCCAATCGGGCAGGATGAAAGCGCGGTCTCCAGCTTGTGTGTTCGGCAGATCTATCCCGATCGGTACCGGGCCTTCGCGATGTGCGTATTCCGGGGCGCTCCGAAACGCGGGATCGAGGAATCTCACGCTGCCTGCCTGAAACGGCAGGCGATCGATGTCGAACGAATCGGTCGCTGCGCCGCCGCCGATGGCGCCGCGATGGCTGCGCGGTCCCGGATTTCGGCGGCAAGAACGGGAATCGACCCGTCGATGAATCCTTCGTTATTGCTCGACGGCCGGTTCGTCGTCACGAGCAGGATGCTTCCCCGGGCCCGGGAGTTGTTCTACAGCCTGAACCCTGAACTCCTGCATCGGGACAAGGCATACCTGGAGAGCAGGAAAAAGTGATCCCACTGGAGGCCGTAGACCATGCATCGCTTGCGTGGCGCCGCATTGCAGGCGCTGTGGCTGGCACTTTGCGCCGGATGTAGCGCGGATTCGACGGACGGACGGAACGTGTCGGCGGATGAGGAGGCGCGGTTTCTCGTTATGCGCAAGCGGATGATAAAAAACCAAATTGAGCGTCGCGGGATCAGGGAACGGCGTGTGTTGAATGCATTGATGGGGGTGCCGCGTCACCTGTTTGTGCCCGAACACCTCAAGGAACGCGCGTACGACGACGGCGCGCTGCCTATCGGTGAAGACCAGACGATATCCCAACCGTACATTGTGGCTAAAATGACAGAATTGCTGGACCTGAAAGGCAATGAGACCGTGCTTGAGGTGGGAACCGGATCCGGCTATCAGGCAGCCGTTCTGGCCAAGCTGGTGCGCGAGGTATTTACCATTGAAATCGTGCCGTCGCTCGCCCGGCAGGCTGAAGAACGCCTGAAACGAATGGGATACGGTAACGTCAGCGTACGCCTGGGCGACGGGTACCGTGGTTGGGAGGAACATGCGCCCTTCGACGCTGTGATTGTGACAGCGGCACCCGATCATATTCCGCCGAAGCTGGTCGAACAACTGCGGGAAGGCGGGCGCATGGTGATACCCGTCGGCACCGTTAATCAACACTTGACGCTTCTCGTCAAGGAAAAGGATGGCGTGAAGGAAGAACAGGTCATTCCCGTACGGTTTGTACCAATGACGGGAGAGGCGCAGGAGTGAGGAGGATATTTCTTGATCACGATCTGGGGTATCGGTATTTCGCTGTTGTTCCTGGTGTGCTATCTTGGACAGTCCGTTTCTTCCGGTATGGAAGGACGCCGGGCGAAACTGCTTCAATGGGCGTGCTGGCTGGTGGCAAGCGGCACCATGCTGTCCTGTTATCTGCTTACCCGTTCTTTTACGCAATGAAATTTCGTGAGATTAAGCGGCATCTGGACAAACCGGATGCCGTTTTCGATTGTGACCCCATTGTGCGCGCCGATGATTACGTGGTACTCAAATATGTGAATGCGCGGCCCGGTCGGGTTGGGGATCTGGCAGTACACACCGGATCGGTAACGTACGGATACTACCGGCACGGAGCGGGGTATGTATTGTGGAAGATGCACGATCCGGAAGGCCGGCTGCTGGGGCATCTCTTTCACATATGCAGGAATCTGATCGTCGGCGACCGCCACGTGGACTACACCGACCTCATGCTGGATCTCTGGTTCGATCCTGACGGCCGGCTTACGGTACTTGATCGGGATGATCTGGAGACCTATAGGCAGCGTAACGGTCTGAGCAGGCAGGACGCGGAATGGATCGCACTGCAGGAACGTGTAATTGCCGACCACGTCGACGAGATTCTGGATGACTTCGACGGCATTCTTGCCGTGGCGGAGGCTGGATCAGCCCCCGCTTGAATCTTCGGCGTCGGAGGACGGTGGCCGGACGGTTTTTTTCAGATACTCCCGGAAGGATTCGCCGACATCGGGGTGTGTCAGGGCAAGCGCAACGGTCGTCTGAAGATACGAAAGCAGGTCGCCAACCGTGTGCCAGTCCCCTTTGACCGGACAAGCGTAGACCGGGCGGGACTGGATCATCAGTTGAATGGCGTCGGTCAGTTGGTACTCGCCACTTTCCGCCGGGTCGATGCGATTCAGAAAATCGAAAATATCGGGCTCGAAGATATACCGACCCAGGCAAGCGAGGTTGGAGGGCGCCCGCGCCGGTTCGGGCTTTTCCACGAGGCCCTTGACGAGGCGCGCTCCGTTGATGGATTCGGACCGGATCACACCGTAGCTTCCGACCTGTTCCCGTGCCACTTCCTTAACGGCTAGAATCGGGGCGCCGAGTATGGCGTACTGATCCATCAGTTGTCCGATGCACGGGGTTCCAGACACGACCAGGTCGTCTCCGAACAAAACGGCGAACGGCTCGTCGCCGATGTGTCTGCGGGCCTTGAGGACGGCGTGTCCGGTTCCCAGAAGTTCCCTCTGTCGGAGATAGTGGATGTCGGCAAGTTGCTCGATGCGTTCGAGGGTGTCCAGCATCGAGCGGTCGTCCCGCTTCCTCAGGGCGTTGTGAATCTCGACGTTGCGGTCGAAGTGGTCTTCTATCGCCCGTTTTCCTCTGCCTGTGATGATCAGAATGTCTTCGATACCGGCTTCGACCAGTTCTTCGATGATGTACTGGATCGCCGGTTTATCGACGACGGGCATCATCTCTTTGGGCAGGGCCTTGGTGGCCGGCAGCATGCGGCTGCCGTGTCCGGCAGCCGCGATCACCGCCTTGCGGATGTTCAAAGACGACCTCCGGTTTGGTGCGACAGATGAGTAAGTACTTAACATATATCGGTTTAAATAAGGAATGTTGTCGCGTTGTTGTCAAGTGTAATTTATCTTTAGCGCCGCCTGGACTTCACCTGTAAAGCCCTTGACATCGGGCGTGCAATGGGTTATTTTGGACTTGGCCGGGTCACTTGTCCCCGAGTCCCGCCGCCGTTCCCGCCGGAACGGTGATTTCCCGCGTTTGTACATCTTCCCCGCCGAATCATCTGTAGCAGCGTCAGCCATCGGACTGAACCCCCGTGTCGCAATGTGGAAGAGCGAACCAGTCTGGAAGGAATGCCGTTTATTGCCTGGGCGTGCTGGCCTCGGGAGGCGGGACCAACCTGCAGGCGATACTCGACCGGTGCGCTTCGGGACGTCTCCCGGCGCGCGTGGGCGTCGTAATCGGCAACAATAGCCGATCCGGCGCACTTGCCCGTGCCAGGCGTGCGTGCGTTCCGGCGATACACCTCAGCGGAAGGACGCATCCGCGACCAGGCTCCCTTGACCGCGCGGTCGCTGAAACGCTCGGTTCCCACGGCGTCGATCTGGTGGTTCTTGCGGGTTATATGAAGAAGCTCGGTCCCGTGACTCTCGAGATGTACAGAAACCGCATCGTCAATATACACCCCGCGCTCCTTCCGGCATTCGGCGGCAAGGGCATGTACGGACAGCGCGTCCACAAAGCCGTCGTCCGGAGCGGCGCACAGGTTTCCGGAGCGACGGTGCATCTCGTGGAGGAGGAATACGACACCGGTCCGATCATCCTGCAGCGCAGGGTCCGCGTCTCGCCCGAAGACACGCCCGGTTCCCTGGCAGGCAGGGTACTGGCCGTGGAGCACGAGTTGTATGCTGAAGCGATCCGATTGTTCGCGGAGGGAAGAATCAGGGTCGATGGCCGGAAGGTTCGTATATTGAACTAGAGGAGGAAATACGTCCATGGCCACGGCGTTGACGGAGACACGGTTAATCGGCGTGCCTCTGTTCGCAAGGTGTAAGGTCCGTGACTATCTGGAAACCCTGGATTGGGACAAGCCTCCGCCGGCGCCGGAGCTGCCGGACGAGATTGCAGAGAAGACCCTGGACAAATATCGAGACGTTCGAGATCGGTTGCTCGGCTAACCCGCTGGGGATCGAACCGCTATGGCACTTTTTCTTTCCAGACTGCTGTCCAACGACATAGGTATCGACCTGGGTACGGCAAATACCCTGGTTTATGTCAAGGGTCAGAATATTGTGGTAGACGAGCCTTCAGTGGTCGCGCTGGAACGCAATTCCCACAAGCCACTTGCCATTGGTTCTCACGCCAAGCAGATGATGGGGCGCCAGAACCCCGACATCGAGGTTATACGTCCTCTGCGTAACGGGGTTATTGCCGATTTCGACGTGACGGAAGAGATGCTTCGGCATTTCATCCGAAAGGTTCAGAAAAACAGGCTTCTCGTGCGTCCTCGGATCGTGATCTGCGTGCCTTCCGGGGTGACTGCCGTCGAGATGCGGGCCGTCAGGGAGTCCGCGGAGCGCGCGGGCGCCCGCGAGGTGTATATCATCACGGAGCCGATGGCCGCAGCCATCGGTATCGGGCTGCCCGTCGAAGAGGCGATGGGGTCGATGGTCATCGACATCGGAGGCGGAACCACCGAGATCGCGGTGATTGCCCTTTCGGGTATCGTGACCTCAAGGTCAATCAAAACAGCTGGCGACGGGATGAACCAGGCCATCATCACGATGCTGAGACGAAAACACAACCTTCTGGTCGGAGAGAGGAGCGCCGAACAGATCAAGTGTGAAATCGGTTCCGCCGGGAAGCTGGACAGTGAATTCCAGCATCCGTGCCGCGGCCTGGATACAGTGAGTTTTATCCCGAAAACCATTGTTGTCGATTCGGTGGAAATTCGGGAGGCGCTGAACGGTACGGTGACTTCCATTCTGGAAGCGGTGCGGCAGACCCTGGAGCAGACGCCGCCTGAACTGGCTGCCGATATACTGGACAGGGGAATCATCATGACGGGCGGCGGGGCGCTGCTGCGGGGACTGGATCGCAGGCTGATGGAAGAAACCGGTTTGCCCGTAATCGTGGCGGACGACCCGCTCACCTGTGTTGTCCGCGGTACCGGGCGTGTTCTTGAAAATATCGACCAGTATCAGAAGATGCTTTTGTAGTCGATAATGCTTTGGATGACCGATGCAGTGGCTGTTCGTTTTTTTGCGTGTACACGGCGCCTACGTTGTACTGGGCGTGGCCGTCCTTGTGTCGTTTGGTCTCATGGCGCTCGGCCGTTCCGACGGGGTAGCGTTGGCGAGGGGCATCGCCACCGGTCTTATGAAAGCCGGGCACGGATTGTTCACATGGCCGATGGAACTCTCCAGGCTTGGCCATGAGAATCGTATTCTTCGGGATCAGAACCTGCGCATCTCGCTCGAATTGCTCGAACTCCGCGAAGCGCGGATGGAGAATCTCCGGCTTCGTGCGATGCTCGACTTTCGTACCAAGGCGGAAGGCACCTATCTGGTGGCGAGGGTGGTCGCCAGGGACCCGAACCGCGTATTGAACACCGTGCTTCTGGATCTGGGTGAGACGGACGGGGTGAGGAAACGAATGCCGGTGATAACCGCGGACGGGCTCGTCGGACGCGTGCTCGAGGTGCACCCGCAGACAGCCGTGGTTCAACTGTTGCTGGATCGCAATTGCAGGGTGAGCGCGATCGTGCAGCGCGATGAGCGGATCTCGGGTATCGTTACGTGCGAAAACGGCAGGTTTTTTCTCAAACACGTGCCTGTGCGCAGCGAGGTGTCCGAAGGCGACAGGATTATCTCCTCGGGCCTGGGAGGTGTGTTTCCCAAGGGGCTTCCTATTGGCATGGTATCACGGGTGGGAGAACACGATCAGGCACTTTTCAAAGAAGTCCAGCTGATTCCCAGTGTTGATTTTTTCAATCTGGAGGAAGTCTTCGTCCTGAAGTCCACGGCTGTGGAGGATGGCAGACCCGGTTGAGCGCATCGGGCGTCGTGCTACCGTGCGGCGCGCCGCTTTACCCTTGCCCGGAACGGTCGGCTTTCTTAATTTCCCTGAGGCGTTTGGCTTCAGGGGTTTTTTTATAGTATGCATCCAGTGGAAAACAGCCCGATATCAACCCGTTTCTTGGCGCGGTCGTGCAATCGCTGAACGTCCGACAGAGTACACGGGTGTTCAGTTTTCCTTTCCTGAGGACGTCCAACGGAAGCTGCGGATAGGAGAGGGCCATCCTGCCCAGACCGATAAAGTCGACCTGTTTGTCGCGCACGAGTGGTTGAGCGACGTGCGGCAGAAATTCCTGAAGATAAGAATAACCCGTACCCACGACAATCAGGTTGGGATTCCGCGCCTTGATTCGCCGAACGACGTCGACCTGACGCGCGACCCCGACGAGGGGGTCTTCGGGAGGCTGGTATCCGTCTGAAGGCGGATAGTACGCAGGGCGCTGGATGTGGGGATTGTAGTACGGGCTGCCGGCCGAAAGATTGACCAGTCGTATATCCAGACGCTCGAGTAAGTCCAGAAACTGACAGGGTTCGGTGAGGTCCGTATCAACGGGATTGGACGGGTTGGCGCCAAACCCGTATGCGTACGGCAGACAGTGGTCGAAATCCTCCGGAATGCCGGGCCCCTTCCTGCGACCGTCAGACCGTTCCGGATCCGGCCGGAACGGAACAAAGTCGAATGCGCTCAGTCGCACACCGATCCGGAGATCCGGAGCAACGGCACGGATGCCCTGTACAATCTCCCGGAGAAAGCGGGTCCGATTCTCGAGCGTGCCACCATAGGGACCGTCGCGTGAGACGGCGCTCAGGAATTCGTGCCCCAGATACCCGTGGCAGTGCTTGATGTCCACGAAATGGTAGCCCAGTTCAGCCGCCATTCGTGCAGCCTTGATGTAGTCGTCTATTACGGATCGTATCTCCGCGTCTGACATCACTGGGTGATTCGGATCCACGCCGAACCTGGAATCGAGGATGGGATGCCTGTACAGAATTCGGGGTTCCATGCCCCTATCGTGCGCGGGCCGACAGAACCGTCCCGAGTGCGTGAGTTGCAGCCCGACCACCAGGTCGTCCGTGCCGCCAACGTGTTGCCGGTGGGTTGCTCGAAGGATTTCCAGCAGTTCGGCGAGGCCGCGCCGGGTATGGTCCGCCGCGTAAAGCTGGTTGGGATTTGCGCGGGCTTCGGGTCGAACTGCAATCGCCTCGCCTCCCCAGATCAGTTTTGCTCCGCTAAGTCCGAAATTGCGCCACCGGCGACGGGTGAGATCCGAAGGATTGCCATCGGTGAGCCCATCCCATCCCTCCATCGGATGGATGGCAAACCGATTGCCGATGGATGCCGGGTAGAAGGTAAACGGGTGCGCCAGGGGTGACTCGGGCGCCGCGAGGATGTCCCTGTCGCATGGCAACTTCAGACAGAGGGCCTCGACGCGTCTTTGAAATGCCTCGATGGTCTTCAGGTGTCCGATGCGGACGATGTCTCCGCCTGGCATGAGTTTATCCCTGCTACGGTCCTGATTAGACTCGGTTCGTTTGAAGCCGGCTCTCCCGCCTCGCTTCGGCATCGTTACAGTTGTTGCTCTGAAACGAAGGCTACACAGTTCGTTTTAGTGCGTCGGCGTCAAGCATTCAACCTGCGGGCCGACAGGGGTATCGGAATTCGTTCGGATTCGCCGCTGTCGCGGATCGGACGAGTGGGTTTCCAATATAGTGAAACGCCAATGACGGCGCAAATCACCTATGGCGACGGGAGGCGGGCATGACGTTGGCGCACGCCGCCAGAGTCTGGCGCTTCCGACGTGATTTCGTGGCGTGTACAGGCAGGGGAATCTCCGTGCCGGGAGACACCGTCCGCCTCAGGCGGGGGGTTACGGTCGCGGACGAAATGGGCAACTGCAGCAGGAACGATCGGGAGGAAGTCTTTGGGCTTCGGCAGGCACGGAAGATATTCCACATCCCGACGACCGGAGCGTCCCGCGCGCTGCTGTGCCCGTATCTCCTTTGTGACAGAGATGACGGCGAGATGGAGATCGTGGTCAACGGCCACGCACTGAGGGTCTGCTGGACCGGCGACCGGGACTATTGGCGGGACCGGTGGCGGCCCCAGGAAATACCCGCCGACTGGCTCCGTACCGGTCGAAACGAGGTGACTTTCAAGGCCGTAGACGACGCGGTCTGGACACTACTGGTGGAGGAGAGCGTCCAGCCGCGGCGAAGCGCCGTAAGTGAAGACGGCGGTCAGACGTGGCGTACCGAATCAATCGGCGTCAACGACCGGGCTTGTGGAGAATATATGGTTCGGCTCTGGCTGGACCAATATGCGGAGCGGGGCCAGATCTGTTCCAATGCCGTGGACTTGCTCGGCCTTGTAACCAGGGGAGGGATTGCCGCCGCTGGACCCGTTGACGCCATCCGTCTGTCGGCCGACGTCAGGACGCCGGAGGGTTGTAACGCGGCATTGGAGTGGCGCGGCGGGCCATGTCCGGCATACTGCCCGAAATCGTGGACGGCGTGGGCGCCGGCATCCGATTCGATCGTGCCGGGCGTCGTCGTCAGGTTCCTGCAGTGGCGTCTCGTCCTGCGGACCGATCAGCCGTCGAAGACGCCGGAGGTGGATGCTGTATCGCTGGCGGTCACGGCAGGGGTTGAAATGCCGGCGGCCTGTATCGTGGGTTCGGAAAACCCTGCGCTGGTCCGCAGTTCCTACCGGTTTTCTCATCTGCCGGCCGATTCAGAGCGGGGACGGATCCTGCGGGAACGCTGGCATCTTGACGAGGTCATCCGACCCGCAAGAACCGAGTTCGAGGCCTTCCTGCATTTGCGACAGTGGGTGAGGGAGCAGTGGGAAGATGGATGGAACATGGGTGCCATCGAATTCTGCCCTCCGTGGGACGCCATGGTTATATTGAGTCTCGCGAGTCGCAAACTGAGCCTCGGAATGTGCACGCACTATGCGACCGTGATGTCACATTGCGCTGCAGCGCTGGGATTTACGGCTCGAACTCAAATCATGCGTTCACATTGCATCAACGAAGTCTGGTCGAACCAGCACGGCAAGTGGGTGGCCATGGACGTCGGTGGAGATTCCAACGACGAGACGAAATTCACGTATCATTTCGAACGCCGGGGGATGCCGCTCTCAGCGCTGGAAGCGCACCGCGCCTGGGTGGAGGAAGATTTCGCGGACGTAAAGATCGTCCCGGAACCGCCGCCGGCCGTAGCCGGGCAGTTTCAGGTGGCAAAGCGGTTGGCATTGTTCGAACGATTCATGATCTCACTTCGGAACGACGAACTGGAGACGATGGGGCCGGGGGAGCCCGAACATGGGAAGGTCTCGTACCATTTTAACAGATATCTGTTCTGGCAGGACCCGGATACAACGCCGTTGCCATGGTTTTCCGAACATACGGAGCGACCCGGCGACCTCTACTGGACTCCGAATCGGACCGAGATACATCTTCAACAGGTAGACGAACCGGATTTGCTTCGCGTCTTGCTGGATACGGAAACCGCAAATCTCAGGGGGTTCGAGATAAGCATCGATAACGGAGCCTGGCAGGAACAAGGGGGGGCCGCTTTCGACTGGCGCCTGAATCCGGGGGTGAACACGCTGTCCGCGAGGCCTGTGAATGCGTTCGGGCGCCGCGGTGCGGAGAGTACCGTCGTTGTACGTGCCGGCGACACTTCGGGTTGAGGGCTCGCGGACGGACGGAGGCTGAATGAACGGGATTGCAATTCAGGATTACGGAACATCGATGGTGCGTCCCGGGGACTTCGATGCGTTCTGGGACGACGTACTCGATACGGCGGACCGTGTTCCTCTGAACTGCTCGGTGGTACACAGCGCGCTTCGGTCAACGCCCGAAGTGGACGTGTATGACGTCCACTATGACAGTATCGACGGTGTCCGGATCGCGGGCTGGTACTGCCTGCCCGCGAAACGCGAGAGGACGCTGCCTGCGATCCTGCATGTTCCAGGGTATATCGGGGAGCCGCGATTGCCAAAACAGGAGGCCCTGAGGGGTTACGCGGTTTTCAGCGTCGCTCCGCGGGGAAAACTCCGAAGCAACGGACAGTTCAACCCCGGATATCCGGGGCTGTTGACGCACAATATCGTAGATCGGCACACCTATTCGTATCGCGGGTTTTATATCGATGCCGTGCGCGGGTTCGACTTTCTGGCCAGCAGGACGGAGGTCGATTCAGAGCGGATCGGCGTGACCGGGAGCAGCCAGGGCGGCGGCCTGACGTTTGTGGTTGCCGCGCTCAGAGACCCGAGGGCCGGAGCCGCGGGAGCACCCTATCTGTGCGGGTTCATGGATGCGATCCAACTCACGCATACCTATCCCTACCAGGAAATACGTGACTATCTGAGGCTGTATCCCGAGAGGGAGTCCGTTGTGAGAGAGACGCTGGCATATTTCGACGGAATTCACTTCGGCCCGCGGATTTCGTGTCCGATTATCGTCAACGTGGGCCTGCAGGACAATATCTGCCCGCCCGAAACCGGATACGCGGCATACCGGGCGATTGCCTCGAATGACAAGCGAATCTACGCATACGACGGCCACGGACACGATGCGGGCGTCGTGGAGCACGGCGCCGTGATCCACGCATTCTTCGAGAAACATTTGAAGAATCACGCATGACGGTGGATCCGGGGGGCAGGTCTCTATCTGCACTTCTGGAGCAAGGAGAACGCGTCGATGCAGGAGCAATTTCAGCCGACTGCGGCCAGGCCCGATGATTTCGATGCCTACTGGCATCGAACGATGGAGGCGCTGGACGCCACCCCGATTGCGCCCGAAGCGGAAATCATGCCCATTCGGTGTACCGGGTTCTCAACGACCTACGGGGTGCGTTTCACGAGCATCGGGCCGTACCGGCTGTTCGGCTATCTGAGTATCCCCCACGGGGACGGCCCATTTCCAACACTGGTGTATTTCACGCGCCTTCAGAGCGTGGTGGAGCCGCTGCCTCAGGGTGACGCCATCGAGAAGCAGGGTCGGTTCCTGGTATTTTCGATGGCGGCCAGGGGACAGCGCAACGCCGACAAACCCTATGCGGCTTCGTTCCCCGGTCTGTTCGTGGACGGTATCGAAGACCCTGAGGCTTACGTCCTGCGGGGTATCGTGGCAGACTGTTGCCGGGCCATGGACTACGTCCTCACCCGACCGGAGGCGGACCGGAGCCGGATCGTGGGGATCGGGCAGAACGAGATGCCGCTCCTGACCGCCGCGCTGCGCGGTGGTCTGACGCACCTGGTCGCGTCTCCGTCCTTCTTCTATGGCACCATGGATCGCGCATCGGGCACCGAAAGCTATCCGCTGGAGGAAGTGAACGAGTATCTGAGGCAGTTTCCTGACCGCCGCGACCTGGTCGCGCGGACGGTTTCCTATTTCGACCCCCTGTTTTTTGTGCCCCGGATCACGGCCCCGACCCTGTTGTGGGGCAGCCGGCACGTGCTCGCGGCGATGGTCGAAGCCATGCCAGGCTCCGCGGAGGTCCGCGCCTCGGAACACTCGCGCTATAAGGATGGCGTCTTCCAGGAGCGCTGGATAGCACGTCACCTTGGACTGAAGGACGTTATTCTGCCCGCCCACTGGCGGTAGGGCGCAGACCCGCATCGGGCCGCCGGCCGCGGGAATTGACATTCGTGAATGGAATCGGGGCGTCGAGAGATGAATATCGGGAAGATCCGGTCCGACTTTCCCGCGCTGGGCAATTTCGTCTGGTTCCAGAACGGGGGCGTAAGCATTACCCCGGCGCCAGTGGCCGAGGCGCACATCGGGTTGATGCGGGAGTTGCTCGAACGCGGCCCGATGCACATTGCCTATCCCGATGAGGAATATCCCCGTCGGGAGCGGAGCAGGGAGCGCCTGGCGGCATTCTTCGGCGTTTCGTCTGGCGATCTGGCTTTGATGCGCGGGGTGAGCGAAGCGTTCCAGACCGTGATTCGCGGCCTGGACTGGAATGCCGGCGACCGTATCCTGATCTCGGAAGAGGAAGAGGTGGCGCTGCTGGTGCCGTGTCTTCATCTACAGGACCTGTACGGCGTTGTCGTGGACAAGGCTCCTCTGGTGGACGGCCTGGACGAACAGGTCGAGGCGGTTGTCGGACGCATCACGGACCGGACGCGTCTCATCGGGTTCAGCCACGTGATTTCCGACTCGGGACACCGATTGCCCGTCGAACGGATCTGCGCGGCTGCAAGGGCGCGCGGCGTCGTCAGTTTCCTCGACATGGCCCATTCCGCCGGGCTTTACCCCATGAATCTGAACCGACTGGGTTGCGATTTTGCGGGAATTCTCTCCTACAAGTGGATGTATTCGCCCTATGCGGCCGGAGCGTTGTTCGCGAGAGAGGACCGCCGGGACCGGATCCGTGTGACTTACGCCGGAGGTCGTGCACAGGATTGGGTGGACTTCCGTAGAAATCGTTTCGAACTCAAGGAAAGTACGGAGAGATTTGAATTCGGACCCTGGTCGTGGCCGCTGGTTCACGCGTGGGCCGCTGCAGTGGAATACCTTACGTGCATCGGACTTGACGCGATCTGGGCACGCACCGTGGTGTTGACGACGCGATTGAAGCGAGGATTGAACGAGATTCCGGGTGTCAGGCTGATTACGCCTCTGTCTCCTGAACAGTCTGCCGCCGTCGTGGGATTTAATCTGGATGGCTGGCAGCCTTCCCACGTTAGGGATACGCTGAGGAAACGCTGGCGCATTGTCGTCAAGGCGTTCAACACCACGCGGCAGGGTCTGCGTGCGAGCGTGCCCTTTTTTCTTCTTGAAGAGGAGATCGACCTGCTGCTCCACGCACTGGCCACGTTGGCCTCCGAAGGTCCGGGGCGACCGTCGGCGGGCAGTCAAGCGTAACAGACGTTCAGCCCGCGTCTCTGTGCGCCTTGCGGCATCCGTGTCGCCCGAATGGAAAACACCGGAGGTTTTGATATGGAAGAGAGAAATGAAAAGATGGTGGTCCCGGGAGACGATCCCGTGATGATCGCAGGGTCTCCACATCTGGATCGCCTCGCGCCATACGGGCGGGTGGTTCTCCACGACTCGAGGCCGGACTCGACCGCAGAGAAAGTCGAGCGCGCGCGGGGTGCGGCTGTCATTATCAACACGCGAGGGGTCGTTTCCTGGGGACGGGAAGAATTCGAACAGTTGCCCGATCTGCGTATGATTACGAGTTGTTCGATAGGCACCGATATGTTCGACCTGGAAGCCGCACGCGAGCACGGGATTGTCATCTGCAATCAGCCGGGACGAACGGCGCCGGTGGTGGCCGAGCATATGTTCGGATTGATGTTTGCCGCGGCGAAACGCGCGGCATTTTTCACGAAGCGTATGCAGGCCGGCGAGTGGCCCCGGATGAATGGTATCTTCCTCCAGGGCAAAGTACTGGGCATCGTCGGTGCCGGAAATAGCGGGGCCGAGATGGCCAGGCTGGGGCGCGCGATCGGGATGGATGTCATTGCGTGGACCTACCATCCGTCGCAGGAACGGGCTGAGAGGCTGGACGTGTGTTTCGTAACCCTGGACGAACTGCTCTCCGAGGCCGACGTCGTCAGCATGCACGTGGCGCTTACCGAAGACAGTCGCGGAATGATCGGCGCCCGGGAGTTCGGACTGATGAAAGACGGCGCCATCGTGGTGAACGGCGCGAGGGGACCGGTGATCGACACGGACGCGCTCGTGACGGCGCTCCGGTCCGGGCGTCTGGGCGGAGCGGCCATCGACGTGTACGACGAGGAGCCCGTTCCGCCGTCCCATCCGCTGCTGTCCTGCGAACAGGTGGTGTTGACGCCCCACTGCGCCGATATGACCCCGGAAGGGGTCGATCTGCTGAACGGCGGCGCCGTGGAGAATGTCATTGCATTTCTGGAGGGTCGCCCGCGCAACCGGGTGACGTAGTATCCTGGAACGTATCGGCATAGGGGAATCCGGCATGGATGCGTACGAACCGCTGAATCTGTCCGATATGTGCAACGTGGGACCGGAGTACCTGGGCGAGGGATCGAGTGTCTCTGCGGGTGCCCGGTACTGCCAGGGGCTGCCGTTTCTGATTGGTCGCGCCGACGCGACAGCAGCGCCCTGTCTGCTGGGTTTCGGCGAGGGAATTGAGGGTCAGCCTGCTTTCATCCCGGTTGAAAAGAAGGCGCTGCGGGTGATCGTGGCGCACCGGCTGCTCGACTCGGGGATTCCGGTCAACGGGCCGGTCGGCGAGCGTGTGGCGGAATATCGCTTCCATCTGGATGGAGGCGCCGTGGTTTCGGCGGCTGTCAGGGACCGTTTCGAGATCGGCACCGTTCCGGCGACGGCAGGGCTTCCGTTCTTGGCGGTCCAGGACCGGACCGACGGAATGCTTCCGCGTCACGAAGGACGGTGGGGTGACGCCGGACGCCGGCAGACCGAGGCGTTCCAGGGACGATCGCGGGACTTTACGCTCTGGGTCTGGGAGAACCCTCACCCGGACCGCGCGGTTGAGCGGATCGAGGTCATCCCCGCGGGTCCCCGGTTCGTCATCGGTGGTATTACGCTGGGCCACGCCGACGAGCATCCGTTCTCGCGGGAGGCGCCGCGTGAAGTGTTGATTACGCTGCCGGTGCGGGAGGACGCTGAAAAACCGTTCGACCTGGACGTGAAGGTGGATCGAGGCATTGCCACGTACCCCTTTCCGCTGCCGGCGCGGTCGTCGGATGATTTTCTGAAGGACAGCAGGAAGGGCTGGGGAGAACCGCAGAATCCGTCCAGCAGCCCGGCCTATGTCGAGGTGGCCGCGATACCTTCGGCAACGGTTACGGTGACGCACGGCTCCGAAACCCTCGGCGCCGTGCAATGGGGAGAGCTGGAGAAACGGGGCAGAATCGAGACCCCGGCGATGAAGATCGAAGTCGTCAGCCGCGGCCGTAACTGGGTCCACACGCGCGTGGTGGACGACGAGACGGGACAGCCCGTACCGTGCAGGGTACACTTCAGGTCGCCCGAGGGGATACCCTACGCGCCGCACGGACACCATCCGCATGTGAACTCCAACCTGGACACGTGGCATATCGACGTCGGCGGCGACGTCCGGCTGGGTCAGATTACGTACGCGTACACGAATGGCACGTGTCAGGGATGGTTACCCAGAGGCAAGGTCATCGTAGACGTTGCGCGGGGATTCGAGTACGAACCGCTCCGCGCCGGGGTGGAGATCAGGCCCGGGCAACGGGAACTGGAACTGCGGCTGAAACGCTGGTGCCGCATGAATGACGAGCGGTGGTTCAGTGGGGACTCGCATGTCCATTTTCTCTCCACGCAGGGAAGCCATACCGAGGCCCAGGGAGAGGATCTCAATGTTGTCAACCTGCTGCCCTCGCAGTGGGGCAACCTCTTCACCAATACCGAGGAGTTTACCGGCAGGGCGAGCGTGTCGCCGGACGGGAGCAGCATCGTCTACGTCGGATCCGAAAACCGGCAGCACTTTCTGGGGCATCTGATTCTGCTCGGTCTGAAAGAGACCGTGATGCCCTGGTGTTCCGACGGCCCGGGAGAAGCGGAGATGGGCGGAACGCTCGAGGTGACGATGTCGGATTGGGCGGACCGATGTCACGCACAGGGCGGGACCGTGGTGATTCCGCACCTGCCCAATCCCAACGGCGAGCCCGCCGCACTCATCGCAACGGGGCGGGCCGACGCGGTTGAGATGCTCAGACATACGATGTACAATCACCATGAGTACTATCGGTATCTCGGCTGCGGGTACAGGCTGCCGCTTGTAGGCGGTACCGACAAGATGAGCAGCGACGTGCCGGTGGGCATTTATCGGACGTATGTGAGGATTCCCGAGGATGAGCCGTTCACGTACGAGGCCTGGTGCAGAAACATGGCCGCCGGCCGCACCTTTCACAGCGGGGGTCCGATCATCCGGTTCACGGTGGACGGCCGCGAAATCGGCGACACCGTCAGACTACCGGGTAACGGGGGTACGGTCGAAGCCGTCGCGGAGGCCGAAAGCGTGCTGCCCATCCATACGCTGCAGATCGTACAGAACGGGCGGGTCGTCGCTTCAACCGAGGAATCCGGGGGCGCGCGAAAGCTGCGTCTGAAGGCGGATATCGAGGTGGGCGCGCACGCGTGGCTGGCGGCGCGCTGCGGGGGGCCGGGTTATTTCCAGGCGGTCCCGCACCTGGACGGCTGGGGGCGCGGGATCATGGCGCATACCTCCCCGGTCTACATCGCCTGCGGCGGCGAGTGGTGGATGTTCGACTCCGAAACCGCGTCATACATGTTGACGCTGGTGGACGGCTGTATTTCGTACATGGAACACAACAGCCGGCAGCACAGGCCGGGAGAGGTCACCCACCACCACGGGGAAGAGGACCATATGGCGTACCTGGAACGGCCGTTTCTGGAGGCGAGAGAGGCCATCCACCGCCGGTTGCACCGGCACGGAGTTCCACACTAGAAGGCTGCCGGCGAACCGCCGACAAGGCGTTGGGATTGGGCTATTTGGCCTGCAGATATCCTTCGGCCGCAAGCAGTTCGGCCATGAGAATGGCGCCGCCCGCAGCCCCTCGAACGGTGTTGTGGCTCAGGGCGATGAATCTGTAGTCGAACAGATTGTCGTCGCGCAGCCTGCCAAGCGTTACGCCCATGCCGTTCCCCGCGTCCCGGTCCAACCGGGTCTGCGGCCGGTCTTCTTCGTCGAAATACGTCAGGAACGGTTTGGGCGAAGAAGGCAGGCTTGCCGCCTTCGGATCCCCCTGGAAGTTTCGCCAGGAATCGATGACCTGTTCCCGGGAAGGCTTCCGTTCAAACGACACCGACGTGGCGGCCATGTGTCCGTCGCTGACGGGCACCCGTATACACTGCGCTGAAATCGCCGGTCCGCTGGCGTTTCGGATTTCACCGTTGTGAATCTCGCCCCAGATCTTCAACGGTTCCATCGCGCTCTTTTCCTCTTCGCCTCCGATGAACGGGATAATGTTGTCCTCCATTTCCGGCCACGACTGAAAGGTCTTGCCGGCGCCGGAAATGGCCTGGTAGGTGCATACGGATGCGCTCTGCGGTCCGAAATCAGCCAGCGCCTCAAATGCGGGGACGTAAGGCTGTATCGAGCAGTTGGGCTTGACGGCGACGAAACCGGAGCGGGTGCCCAGGCGCCTGCGCTGCGCCCCGATGATGGCCACGTGACCCGCGTTGATCTCGGGAATGAGCATCGGCACGTCGGGCGTCCACCGATGGGCGGAGTTGTTGGACGCCACCGGCGTTTCCCGCAGGGCATAGGCGTCTTCAAGCTTACGGATGTCCTCTTTTTCCATATCCAGCGCCGAACAGACAAAATCGACCTCGCCGGCAATCGATTCGACTTCGTTCACGTTTCTGACCGTCAGTTCGGCGATATCCGCCGGAACATCCGAGGCAACGGTCCAGCGGCCCGCGACCGCGTCGCGGTACGGCTTCCCCGCAGACCGGGGGCTGGCCGCCACCACCGCGACCTCGAACCAGGGATGGTCTTCCAGGAGTGAAACGAAGCGCTGACCGACCATGCCGGTCGCGCCCAGAACCCCGGCTTTGAGTTTTTTCATTTGCCACTCCTTCCGTTAATGAGGGTTTTCGACAGCCCGTCCGCGATCCGGCGATTTCGTCGTTCCGGAGACCCGCGGCACGATGCGTTACATCGACTGGCGGCACAAAAACAGCCGGCATGTCCAAGGGTAGAGACATCGCCGGCTACGACAAATCCGCGCCACGTCGCAAGAGAGCGCTCCACGGGACGCTGTTTCCCGTGACAGTCCGCTGGATCTTATCCAGCAGCCCAGCCCGTTCATCCCGGCGGCGGGAGTCTCGGGCTTCGGCAGGTTCGCCCTTTCATCCGGCAGTTCTGGGTCCGCCGTCCACTGCCGGTTACTGATGCAAACCCGCGCCTCTACCCTTGCAGCGCAAGAAAAATATATAAACGCGGATTTTTGTCAAGAAAAAGTGTTGTCAACTTGCCGATTGTCGGGGTTCGGTGATGCGGGAGCTGCACGTGAACGCCTGCGGCCGGAATCGCACCGGCGCCCCGTTTTCTTTCTGGTCCGACGCCCGACTTCCAGCACCAATGTCGTATGTAACCCGTAAGTATGATAATATTTGAAAGTCCATTCGACGCACGGATCTTGCATCAGAGCGCCAGCAGGCGTGCGATGTTTCCGCCAAGAATAGAGGAAAGATCGGGCCCTGAAACGCCGGAAGCGCGGACCTTTGCGAGATCCGTCCGGATATACGTTGCCAGGTCGGGCGTGGGATAGGGGCCGTCTGTGCCCCAGATGATGCGTTCAGGTCCCAGCCGTTCAACGGCCTCGCGGATTTTCCATATTACAACCACGCCGCTGATGTCCATATAGACGTTACCGTACGCTTCCGCGATGCCGACAAACCGGTCGATGAGCCCACGGTCCGTGCACAGGTACCGGCCCATGTGTGCGACGATGATCGGGGTGTCCGGAAAGGCGCGGGCCATGCGTTCGAGGTCGGCGTGACGGCCGATGAAGTCGATGAGGCAGGGGATGCCGTGGTCGCCGGCAAGTTTGAGTATCGGGTCCGTCACGTATTCAGCGAGGGTGCATTCGCCGGCGTGTATCTTGATTCCCTTGAAGTCCAGGCCCGTGACGGCCTCTTCAATGCATCCGATAATGGACCGTTCGGCGTTGGGCAGCGCGTATGCGTACGGTATGAGGCGCTCGGGATACGTCTCGTGCGCGGTTCGAGCCCGCGAAATGGCGTCGAACGCGGTGGTGCAGATGGCGAAGACGACGGACTTCTCCACGCCTGCCCCGTCCATGGATTCAACGATCTGGCGGGCTGTGTATTCCGTCCGCTCGGCGTTGCCGTGCCTGAGGTGTACGTGACTGTCGATAATCATATCCTTTACTCCTGTACTATGCGGCAGACCGGCTCCGCTCCCCCGTCGGTCGGACGCCGAAATGCGTCGTGTACGTGATTCGACGGCCGATTGAGAGTACGGAGAAAGCCGTCAACCGTCAATAGATTTCAGAATGATGTCACAAGATTGGAGCGAATTGCGTATGTCGGACGTATTTGAACCGCTGGATCTGAACGTCTATCTGAATTGCGGACCCGAAAATGTCGAGACAACGGGCGGTTACCTCTGGCCGGCCGCGCCGGGAACGCCTGCATTGAGCGGGCTGAACCGGCTCCCGGGGGGAAACTGCCGGTTCTGGGGGATTCCCTTCGCGCTTGCGGAACGTGACAAGAGATCCGGCGGACCTTCGTTTATCGTGGTTTCGGGGCACGCGGGCAAGGAGGGCGCAGGTTCCGTGTCCATTGAGGTAGGCCGGAAGGCGCGCCGGGTGTTGTTCGCGCACGTCTGTACGCCGGTCAGCTGCGCTGAAACGAGTCTTGAAGGCACCGGGGAAGTCGTCGGACAATACCGGCTCCGATACGACACAGGAATCGACGTCGCGCAGACGTTGAGACGGCGTTTCCAGATTCACGACCTGTTTGTGCCGTGGGGGCACCATCCCTTTCTCTGCCGGAATTGCCGCGAGTTTCTCCCGGTGGGGTTGGACGACCGGTCCGTTCCGTACGGCGCGGCACAGGTGGGCGTCCGGTCGGAAAGCAGCGATTTGACGGGTTGGTGGCTGTACGACTGGGTCAATCCGCATCCCGAAGCGTCCATCACGAAAATTGAGGTATCGGCGTCGGCCGGGGCCGCGGTCGCCCTGGGCGGAATCACGCTCTGCCACGAGGAGAGCGACCCGCTCGTGTGGCATCCGCGCAGCGAGGTTGCGGTTTCGACCGGAAGCCGGGAGGAGATTGCGGTCGACATGGATCGAGGCGTGATCGCGCGGCAGGACCGGCTCTATGTGCCCGGTGCGGATTTCATCGAGTCGGAAAACGCGGGATGGGGTTCAGGCGGACAGGTGTTTCAGGAGGGGCGCTATCTGGAAGTCCATGGCTCGCGGGAAGGGCGGCTGAACATCCGGTGCGGAGACGCCAGCGAGGCGTTCCGATGGGGAGACGTTTTGAAAGAGAAGACGGTGCAGCGCGGCGCAACGCGCGTGGCCCTGATCGCGCCCGCGGGCAGGCAGTGGGTGCATGTCAGGGTGAATGACGCCGCCGCCGGCCGGCCGGTGGGATGCAGGATACATTTCCGGTCTCCCCACGGCGCCTATTTCGCGCCGCACGGCCATCAGGCAGACGTGAATACGGCCTGGTTCGAGGACACGGGCGGCGACTGCAAGGTACACGGGACGCCGTACGCCTATATTGAAGGTACCTGTCAGGTCGAACTGCCGGTGGGGCCGGTCTACGTGGAAGTGGCGCGAGGGTTCGAGTATGTCCCGTTACGGAAGCTTGTCGAAGTGAAGCCCGGACAGCGGAATCTGACGCTGGAGGTTGAGCGGGCATTCGACATGAAAGACCGGGGGTTCTACTCCGGGGACACGCACGTGCATTTTCTGTCGTCTCAATCGGCCCATCTCGAGGCGGCGGGTGAAGACCTGAACGTCGTGAACCTGCTCGCCAGCCAGTGGGGCCGGCTGTTTACCAGCTGGGAGGAGTTTACGGGCGGCCTCGCGCCAACCAGCAGCGAATTTCACAAGATCTGGGTGAGCCAGGAAAACCGGCAGCACGTGTTGGGGCACATCAGCCTGCTGGGTCTGAAGGAAATGGTGGCGCCAATGTGTACCGGTGGGCCGCAGGAGGATTGGATCGGAGGCGAGGTCCAGGTCCTGATGGCGGATTGGGCGGAAGCCTGCCGGGAGCAGGGGGGACTGGTGATTATGCCGCATATGCCCACGCCCGATTTCGAGAATGCAGCAAATATCGTGCTGGGCCAGGCCGATGCCGCGGAGATGTGCTGGATCTGGAAGGGCGAACAGATCGGCGCCGGAGAGCGCGGGTACTACCGGTGGCTGAACACGGGTCAGAAGCTTCCCATCGTCGGCGGGACGGACAAGATGTCGAACGAACGCATTCTTGGGGGTTCGCGGACCTATGCTAAACTTACACGTGGAGAGGAGTTTACATTTGATAATTGGTGTAAAGCTGTAAAAAATGGCACGACATTCGCCAGTACCGGGGCGATGATCGATCTGCGCGTCGAGGGAACGCCGATGGGCGGCGAGATCGCGCTGCCGGGGAACGGCGGGACGCTGGACGTGGTCGCCACCGCGGAGAGCGTGTGGCCGTTGACCGCTGTGGAATTGATCGTGAACGGGGAACGGGCCGCCAGACAGCTGGCGGCCGGAGACGGCAGGACGGTGACGCTGCAGCAGGAACTGAGCGTTGAAAAGTCCTGCTGGGTGGCGGCCCGTTGCTGGGGCGAATTCGCAACGGACGCCGGCCCGGTGATGGCCCATTCGTCGCCGGTCTACATCGACGTGGGGAATCGATGCGCGTTCGAACCCGCCGACGGAGAATATCTGTTGACCCATATGGAAGGCGGCATCGCATGGGCGGAGAACATCGGCGTGTTCCGTGACGAGAATGCGCGTGCGCGACTGATCGCGCTGTTTCGGCGGGCCTGCGAGGAGTTGAGCCGGCGGGCGCCCTGAATTCACACCGCTTCTGACCGAAAGAAGACAGGGGGAACTATGGAATTCAAGCTGGGATACAGTACACTCCGATGGCAGGAGCCGGACCTGGAACCGGCGCTGGAGGAGTTGAAAAAGGCGGGGTGGGACGGCTGGGAGGGAAGGATGTCTCCGGAATGGCTGGGGAGCCCCTCCCGGCTGCGACGTGTGTGTAAAAACGCCGGTTTGCCGATGGCGGTATATACCGCCGCCGGATCGCCGGACGTACGGGATCGGGCGCACGTGGAGCGTAACCGCCGTCGGATGGAGTACGCCGCGGAAGCGGGGGCCGACTGCTTCATGTACATGAGCGGCGCGAAGCCGGCCGGTCGGCCCGTGAACGCGGACGACCTGACCGCTGCCGCCGAGGGTGCGGAAGCATGGGCGGAATACGCGGAGACGCTGGGGCTGGAGATCAGCTACCATATTCACACCAATACGCTCGTGGATTCCGCAGCGGATTGGAAGTTCTACTCTGGACGGCTTCGTAAGGCGAAGCTTTGTATCGATGTGTCCCACGCCAGGCTCTGGGGCTACGATCCGGCCGATTCGATACGTGACTTCAAGAGCCGGCTGAATTACCTCCACCTTCAGGATTACACGTCCAGCTCACGGGATGAAGGCGGTCGATACGATCCGGTCTGGTGCGATGTAGGCGACGGGACGGACCTGGACTTCGAGGATATTCGAAGCGCGCTGGTGGAGATCGGCTTCTCCCGTTGGGTAACGAGCTGCCCGGGTAATCCCGTTCCGGGCGCCGACGACCCCGTCAGTGAAGCCAGGCGAAGTGCGAGGACGTACGCATTTTTGCGGCGAATCGGGTATTGAGTCGGGAAGGTCGGGTCGAGCCGGAATCCACGCCGCAAGAAGAATAATGCCAATATAGCATAAAATGCCGGAATGGCGTCAAGGCATATGCCAAATTGGCATATACATGGCTGTCTCGGATACGAATAATCAAACCGCGGAGAACGAAAAAAAAGAGAGGCCGGGAAACTCCCGGCCTCTCTTTTTTCAGATATTCCGTGACGGTTCCGGATCCATCCAGGGTGTCCAGTTGCCCAGGGACAGCGCGCCGTCGGCGACAATCGTCGTACCCGTGATGTATGCCGCTGCCGGAGAACAGAGGAATAGCGTGATCGCTGCGACCTCGTCCGGCTCGGCGAACCGGCCGGCGGGGACATCGGTGAGCGCCGTTGACTCGAAGTCTTCCCTCTGGAGGGGTTTGAATTCGTGCTCCCGCAGTCCGGTGGTGGCCACAAAACCTGGAGCGAGTGCGTTGACCCGTACCTTGTTATGGGCATAATGGTAGGCCAGGGATTTGGTCAGGTTGACCAAGCCCGCCCGCGCGGCGCCGGAATGTGCAAATGGCGGCGCGCCCCGTTCAAGCGCATAAACGTGAACGATGTTGACGATGGATCCGTAGCCGTTCGAGGCCATGAATGGACCGACGCGGCTGCACACATTCCATGTCCCGTTGAGATTCAGGTCCACGACCGCACGCCAGCCCCCGTCGGTGATTTCCGAGGGTCGTGCCGGGAATTGTCCGCCAGCGTTGTTGACCAGGAAGTCGATGCCACCGAATTCGGACAGCGCCTTCGAGACAAGGTCTTCAACCTGTTCGACTTCCCGGATATTGACTGTCAGGGCAAGACATCGGGCGCCGATGTCCGAAATCTCTCCGGACGTGGACACGAGCGTTTCGGCGTTACGACCGGCGATTACAACCTGCGCTCCCAGCCTGGCGAACGCGAGGGCGATCCGTTTGCCGATTCCCCGGCCGCCGCCGGTTACGAGCGCGGTTTTTCCGGCAAAGAGATCGGGTGCGAAAACCGAAAGGGCGTCTGAGTCGATTTTCATCCGGCGATCCTCCGGACGGGATGTAAAAGGGCGTACGGGCGATCCGCAAAGATACTCGATGAACGGATTTTATTCAACCGGAAGTGTTTTGCCCTGATTCCTGACTTGCACATCATTCTGGCACGAACATTGCGACACATCCGGCGTGACAGCGCGTCTGGTATTCGCCGCATACGAACGATTCGCGGGAAGCCGCAGCCCGGCGGAGTATTAGGCGATCAGTGGAAATAAAGGAATTGAACCTGAGCCGGTACGGTGAAATTGGCCGCAGAATCCCTGCAAACAAGAATGGAGGCCTGCAATGGACATGAACAGACTGACACATAAGTCGCAGGATGCGCTTCGGGACGCGCAGGCACGCGCCTCCGGTTACGGGCAGCCGGAGTTGGATGGCGAGCATCTTCTTCTGGCTTTACTTGAACAGCACGACGGGCTGGTCGCGCGCATTCTGGCGCGGATGGAAATCGACGCCGGCGCCCTGAAAACGGAGGTGGAACGCGAACTCGCCCGACGACCGCGGCAGACCGGCGGCAACCACGAGCCCGGCCGGATGTACGTGACGCCTCGCTTTGGCAGATTGCTCCGGCAGGCCGAAGCGGAGGCGAAGGGGATGCAGGACGAGTATGTTTCAGTGGAACACCTGGCACTGGCGTTACTGGACGGGGCGGTGGACGCGGGATGGGGGCGCATCCTGCGGGAATTCAAGGTTACAAAAGAGGCTTTCCTCGATGCTCTGACCCGTGTCCGCGGCAATCAGCGGGTGACCGGCCCCGAACCCGAATGCGCCTACGAGGTACTGGAGAAATACGGCGTGGACCTTGTCGCGCAGGCCCGCGGGGGCAAGCTCGATCCGGTAATCGGCCGGGACGCGGAAATCCGAAGGGTCGTGCGCATCCTTTCTCGGAAGACGAAGAACAACCCGGTCCTGATCGGGGAGCCGGGGGTCGGAAAGACCGCCGTGGTTGAAGGACTCGCGCAGCGGATTGTAAAGGGAGACGTTCCGGAGTGGATGGTGGAGCGTACGATGTTTTCCCTCGATATGGGCGCGCTGCTTGCGGGAGCCAAATTTAGAGGAGAATTCGAGGAACGGCTAAAGGCCGTCCTGAACGAGATCGCCCGGAGCGAGGGCCGCATCCTGTTATTCATCGACGAGGTCCACAATATCGTCGGGGCGGGTCGGACGGAAGGGTCCACGGATGCGGGAAATATGCTGAAGCCGATGCTGGCACGGGGGGAACTGCATTGTATCGGGGCGACGACGCTGGACGAATACCGGAAATACATCGAGAAGGACGCCGCCCTGGAGCGACGGTTTCAGCCCGTGACGGTGGATGCGCCCTCGGTGGATGATACCATTTCGATTCTCAGGGGAATTCGCGAGAGGTACGAACTGCACCACGGCGTACGGATTCAGGACAACGCCATGGTGAGTGCCGCCGTACTCTCCAACCGATACGTATCGGACCGGTTTCTACCCGACAAGGCAATCGACCTCGTTGACGAGGCCTGTGCGATGATCCGCACCGAGATCGACTCGATGCCGGCGCCGCTGGACGAGGTCACCCGCAGAGTGATGAGACTCGAAATCGAAGAGGCGGCGCTGAAGCAGGAGTCGGATCAAGGCAGTGCGCAGAGACTGGAAGACCTTCGCAAGGAGCTGGCCGATCTGAAGTCGCAGGCAGACGCGATGCGAGCCCGGTGGGAATCCGAGAAGGAAGTGATCGACACGGTTCGCAAACGTCGCGAACAGATTGAAGCGGTGCGTCGCGAAATCGAAGAGGCGGAGCGAGCGTACGATCTGAACCGGCTGGCGGAATTGAGTCACGGACGCCTGCCCGAACTGGAGCGGATGCTGCAGGCGGAAGAAGCGCGGTCGCACGGCAACGGCCGGCTGCTCCGGGAAGAGGTTACCGAAGGCGAGATCGCGGAAATCGTCGCGCGCTGGACCGGGATCCCCGTAACTCGCCTGGTTGAAGGCGAACGCGAAAAGCTCCTCCGTCTGGACGAAATTCTGCATGAGCGCGTTGTGGGTCAGGGCGAGGCCGTGTCGCTGGTGGCCGACGCCGTGATCCGGGCCCGGGCCGGGGTCAAGGATCCGCGCCGGCCGATCGGCTCGTTCATCTTCCTCGGGCCTACGGGCGTCGGCAAGACGGAACTGGCAAAAGCTCTGGCCGAGGCGCTGTTCGACTCCGAGGAAAACATGGTCCGCATCGACATGAGCGAATACATGGAGCGACACGCGGTTTCGAGGCTGGTCGGCGCGCCTCCGGGATATGTCGGTTACGATGACGGGGGACAACTGACCGAGGCGGTCCGCAGGAAGCCCTACTCGGTGATTCTGTTCGACGAAATCGAGAAGGCACACCACGACGCGTTCAATGTATTGCTGCAAATCCTCGACGACGGGCGATTGACCGACGCCCGGGGGCGAACCGTTGACTTCAAGAACGCCGTGATCATCATGACGTCAAATATAGGGGCATCGCACATTGTCGATCGTGTCGCGGAGAGCGGGGAGGTCCACGACGAAGCCCGCCGGGCGGTTATGGCGGAGATGAGGCGGCATTTTCGGCCGGAGTTCCTCAATCGCGTCGACGATATTGTCCTTTTCAAGGGTTTGACGCAGGCTGAGATCGTGAAGATCGTGGGCTTGTTGACCGTGGATCTCCGCGAACGGCTCGAGGACCGGCGGATCGAGCTGGAATTCACCGTTGCCGCCCGTGAATTTGCCGCACGTGAGGGATTCGATCCGGTCTACGGCGCACGCCCTCTGAAGCGGTATCTGCAGCGTGAGCTGGAAACGCGAATTGGGCGTGGTCTCATCAGCGGCGAAATCCCAGACGGCGCGCGAGTTCGCGTGGACCTGGAGCATGGGAAGCTTGCGCTCCACCACGACAATGCCCCGCGTGAGGTCGCTGCCGCGGACGCATGAGTATTCTGAACCGGTGGCTTCAGGCCCGTGTTTCCGTTCCGGAAACACGGGCCTTTCCATTCTCCATCGTCTCGATTGCGGAAATCCGGCCGACCTGAGTGGATGGCCTGAGAGAATTCACTTGTGCCCGAAATGGTGAGATATATCTTCCGCTGCGGGGCGTCAGGCTGAAACCGACCGGATCGGCGGGCGTAAAAGGGATTGCCTGCCGGCTGTCGCTTCGGAAAGGACGTCGACGCTGCCGAATCTGGAGCCGGCCTGTGTCCGGGCATCGTCCATTTCCCATGCCTGACCCGATAGGATGGAGCGATTTGACCTTCCTCAGAAGCGTGGTCATCATTGGTCTGGTTGGCATTCCCGCGACCCTTGCCGCAAAGGATGCACAGAATAGCGAATTACCCATAGTTGAGGCGGTTGTGATCGAAGGAAACCGGGTGATCTCGACCGGGGATCTTCGGCGGCTGATGTATACCCGCACGGACCCGTGGTACGGGATTTTTCCCGGCGCGGATGAGCGGAGATTCGATGCCCTTGTATTTCGATCGGATGTGAACCGGATCGCGGCGCATTATCGGGACATGGGGTACCTTGAAGCCGTCGTGGACACGGTTATCGAAAGGTACCGACCCGGTTTTGTGCGAATCCGGGTCCGGATCAAGGAAGGTGGGCCGGTCGTGGTATCCGACGTACGGCTGGAGGTCCTGCCGGCGGATACCGCCGTGGACAGCCTGCGCCTGGTGAATGGATTGAAAACCAGGCCGGGTCGTCCGTTGACACGCTTGGGCCGGGAAGCGGACCTCAAGCTGATTTCCGACCGGCTTCAGAATGACGGCCACGCGTTCGCGCGGGTCGTGGCACAGGTGTCGCGTCAAGGAGACATGGCTCACGTCAGGTTCCTGGCGACTCCCGGACCCGTGTGCCGTTTCGGGAGCGTGCGAATCGAGGGAAATCAAAGGGTTTCAAAGGGCCTGATCCACCGAGGCCTGACCTTTCGTGAAGGAGACGCCTACCGGAAGAAGGACCTGTTGGACAGCCGGCTCCTGCTCCATCGGTCCGAGGCATTTCGATCGGTTTCGGTCTCCCTTCCGGATTCGGTCGACATGGTGAGTCCGGTGGATGTATCCATCGTCGTCCGCGAGCGTCCGCCCCGCAGACTGAAACTGGGGGCGGGATTCGATACCGAGGAGAAACTTCGGGGTCTGCTGGCGTGGCGGCACCGGAGTTTCCTGGGTGGAGACGCGCGCCAGTTGAACTTCGAGTCCTCCGCTTCGGCGCTGGAGGTCATGGCAAAGGTTGGCGTCAGGCAGCCGTACATACTGGGGAGCAGGACGTGGCTGGAGTTGACGGGCTTTGTGGAGCAGGAGCGGCCGAAGGAAGTCAGGGTAAAGCGGGGAGGCGCCAGCGCGGCGCTCGAAAGGACCTTTCGCGCCACCGGTCGCGTCGTATTCGAGGCGAGAACTGAAGTCGTCGAATTCGCGTTGGACAGCACCCGTGCGACCTTTTCGGTGGAATACCTGGAAGACCGGCGAGACGACGTCTTCGATCCGCAGCGGGGGCTGTTGGCCGAGCTCGCGGTCAGGGCGGCAGGATTCAGACAGTTCCTCAAAGTATCGGGCGAAGCGCGGTGGTACCGGAGGTTATTCTGGAAGAGCGTGCTGGCCCTGAGGGTATCGGGCGGTTTGGTCCTGAACGAGGGAAGCGTTGAGGCGATTCCCTCATTCGAGCGGTTTTTTGCAGGCGGATCCAATAGCGTGAGGGGATGGAGACTGAACCGGCTCGGCCCCAGAGACGCCAAGGGCGAACCGTTGGGAGGCAGGAGCGTACTCGAAGGAAGCATCGAAGTTCGTACCAGGCTTCTGCCGGGCTTTGGCCTGGCCGCATTCATTGATGCGGGCGCCGTGGGAACGGACCGGTATTCGGCCTTCGAACCCCGCCGCCTGCGCGTGGCCGCAGGGGTCGGCGTGCGTTATCTGAACCCCATAAGCCCTTTGCGGCTGGATTTCGCGTACCGGCTGTCGGACGATCCCGGTGAGCCGCGCCGGCGGGTCTTTTTCAGTCTGGGACAGGCGTTCTGAAGTATCACGTCCGCTGAGGGCGAAATCGACGGATAAATTCAACCATCCTTCTGGATGTGCAGGTCTTCCATGCCGAATCGAACTTTCTTGAGACGCATCGTAAACATCGCCGCTCTTCTCTCGACGGTCATTGCCGTGGTCGTTGGATTCTCCCTGCTGGCGCTGGGATCCGGACAGTTGAACACCCATCTGAGGCATTATGCGCAGCGGCGACTCGCCAGCGACCTGAGCGTGCCGGTGGAAATCGGCGACCTGCGCGGCAACCCCCTGAAGGGGTTCCGGATGGAACGCGTACGGTTTGGCACGAAGGAAGAACCGCTGCTGACCGCGAGAGCCGTGGAAGCCAGTTACCGGCTGACGTCACTGTTGAGCGGATCGGTGAACGTCGAACGACTCGTCCTGACCGCCCCGACGGTCCGGCTTCCGGACAGATCGATCGCCGCCGATTCCGCCGCCAGCCGGTTGCCCGGTTCCGACCCTGCGTGGTGGAAAGCTGGCCCCGAATGGGATATCCGCATTCGACAAGGGGAGGTCGTGGACGGGAAAATGCGTGCGGGTACCGGCGGCAGGCTGGACAGCCTGAACATGGTTCTCGGTCTTCGGGCGGGTCCTGCCGGATACGAATTGGAGTTCCGCCGGTTTCGGTCCCTTGTCTTCGATCCTCCTCTTAAAATCAGGGATCTCGCCGGGTTGACGCTGCTTGTCGATGGTCGCCTGGCGCTCGACGGGTTCCATATTCACACGCCGCACTCCAGCCTGCGGATCGACGGAACGATGAAGGGGCTGTCGAGACCCGAGTATGACATCGTGCTGCATGCGGATTCTCTGGCGTTCGACGAGGTCCGTCGCCTTTTTCCCGGCACGTATCCGGAGGGGAGTCTGGCAGCGGGCGGGAGAGTGTGGGGCGATCCGTCCGGCGTGAACCTCGACCTGAAGTTCAACGACGGGTCGACTGCGGCAACACTTTCCGGGCTCGTCGAGTTTTCCCGGGAGTTGGTTTCTTACGACCTCCACGCGACTGCGACGGGAGTCGATTTAGCTCGGCTCCGCCCTGAACTGGACCTGGACGCCCGGTTCGACGTGACCATAGATCTGAAGGGTCGGGGCCTGGACCGTCAGACGGCCGACGCGGCTCTCCTCGGTGAATTCTCAAAGTCGCGTCTCTTTGGCGTATCGGTGGATACGGCGAGTCTGCGGGCGTCACTGGCGGAAGGGCGGTTCCTCATGGACCTCAGGGTGGAAGGGGACGCTGGCGGCCTGGCCGCAACGCTGGAAGCAGAGGGGAGGACAACGGCGCCTTCCTACCTGCTGCGGACCCGCATGGACCATCTGGACCTGACCAGGATTTCACCGGAACTGCCAGGAATCACCGACGTCACGGGGGACATTCGGTTGAGACTTTCGGGTGACGGAGAATGGCGAGGCGATGCCTCGATCGATCTCCTGAATGTCGAGGGGCTGCCCCCGGCGAAAGGACTCGCGCTCAGGGGGTCGTACCGGCACGGCATTGTCGACATCGACAGCGTAGGCGTAAGACTGCCGGACCCGTACGGCGTGGTCAGGGGGCACGGCCGCCTGGATCTGGGACGACTCCGGCGCCCGGATGGCGAAAAACCCACGTATCGTGCGGGGCTTCGGGTGGACGGCCTGGCAATGGAAACGCTCCTGGGCCGCCCCGGCCTCCTGGAGGGTGTTACGCTGCAGATTGGTGTCACCGGGGAGGGATTTCACCCGGATTCGGTGCGGACCACCGCCGACGTCATGCTGGTGGCGTCGCGTTTTCTCGGCGGAAGGCTGGATAGCGCGAGGGCGAGCGTCGTGCAGCAGGGTCGCCGGACGATTGTCAATCGACTCATCCTGGCCGGCCCGCGTGCGCACGTCGATGCTCGTGGCTGGATCGTCCCCGGTGACAGCATGGAGATCCGTGCGAACGGGCGGATTTTCGAGATCGAAGCTCTGGAGAGCATCGTAGGGAGGGGCCTCTCGGGAACGCCGGCGTCCCTGACTGCCCGTCTTGACGGGACCTGGGAGCAGCCGGTCGTCCGAGCGATCCTGGCCGCCGACAGCGTGAATTACATGGATGTCCCGATCCACGGCGTCAGAATTGGAATGACCGGGTCGCATCTTCCGGAGGGGAGTTATTCCGTCCGTGCGGATTCCCTTGTGTGGGGCGGGCGGTCCTTTCGCGGCCCCTCGCTCGATATGGCATTGAACCCGGATTCCGTATCCTTTGTCCTGGGCAGCCGGCCTGACGACATTGATCACCTGCATCTCAGGGCCCGGGCCGCTCGGGCCGGCGAGGGATACAACCTCGAACTCGACTCGCTCACCGTCGAGGTGGGTGGCGTGTCGCTGTCCAACGACGGCCTTTCACGGGCGACGTATCGCCCCGACGAGGGCGCGTTCGTGGAGAGATTCCGGCTGGTTGGAGACGCGGGGACCATTCACGCGCGTGGACACAGCGGAGAGTCCGACGGCGTGGTTGTAAGCCTTAAAGGGCTGGATCTGAAGACATGGTCGACGATCCTGGGGATGGCGGGGGACCTGAGCGGCACACTTGGCGGGCGAATTTCCCTGTCCGGAACGCCCGACGATCCCGGCGTCAAGTCCGAGCTGGACATCAGGAATGGCGACGTCTTCGGGGTTCGTTTTCAGGCGCTTTCCGGATCGCTTGGTTATGTGGATCATCAGGCGTCGATTGATTTGAGACTGGTGCAGTCCACCGGCCGGGAAGCGTCGGGAAGGGGGCGATTCCCGCTGAACCTGTCGCCGGGGAAGAGCAAGACCCTGTTCCCCGACGGGCCCGTAGACGTCTCGGTCGAAGCGGACGACATTGACCTCAGCCTCCTTCCCGATGCGGTTTCCGGAATTCGTGACGCCGAGGGTATTCTGACGGCCGAGGTGAACGTGACGGGGACGACGCGACGATTTCGCCACGACGGATGGGTACGGATTCGCGATGGAAAATCCCGCATTGTGCCGCTTAATACGACCATCAAGAGGGTTGAGGCGGATCTGAGACTTGACGGGAACAGAGTCGTCCTGGAACGCCTGGAGGCAGGCAGAGAGAACCAACGGGTCGCTCTCAACGGTGAAATGACACTGGATCGATTCAACCTGGAAAGCTATGATCTTACGTTAAAGGCAAACGAGTTCGAGGCGATTGACCTGTCAGAACTCAAGGCCACCCTCAATGCGGATCTTCAATTGAAGGGCGACTCACTGGCCGGTCGCATGAAGGGCAGGGTGGCGCTGTCCCGCGCGGTGCTCAAGCTGTCCGATTTCATCGAATACCCGACCGACGTCGCCTGGATGGCATCTCCATTCTATCGGAGTCTGACATGCGATATCCGGCTTTCGGCCTCTCGAAACGTGTGGATCCGTGACAAGGAGTTAAACGTCGAGATTTCCGGCGATCTCGATCTGGTCAAGGACCGAAAGGGGCTCAGGGTTTACGGTTCTCTCGACAGCAGGCACGGAAGGTACGAGTTCCAGAACCGGAGTTTCGCCATCGACCGGGGAGAAATCAACTTCCGCGGCAGTACGGAAATCAACCCCGATCTCTACATTATAGCCACACGCAGGGTCAGGGTATCCGGCGAAAACGTGCTGATCAGCGTGGTTGTGGGAGGGACGTTTCTGAACCCGCAGATATCGTTGGAGAGCGACCTCCCTGACCATAAGCGGATCGATGACGACATCCTCTCTTACCTGCTTCTCGGCATGTCGCCGGACGAAATGTCTGAGATGATGGCTGGCGAAGGCGGCGGCGGGGGGAGCGGCCTGGAGGGACGGGCCGCCGTCCTTGTAATGGGACTGGCGGCGAACCGGTTGAAGCAGACGATCGGACAGCGACTGAATCTCGACGTCGTGGAAATCGACTTGGGAATGGGCAACACGGCCACGCGGGTACGGGCCGGGAAGTACTTCGGATCCCGGTTTTTCGTCAGCTACGCACAGGACGTCTCCGAGGCACGGGGGAAGGAGGTCGTCGTGGAATACGAACTGTTGCCGAACGTCACGCTGGAGGCCCAGCAGCGCGAGGGAAACGAACGTGAACGCGACCGGAGTTCACTCGGGATCTTCTGGAAGAAGCAGTGGTAAAACCCCATTGGATTTCGTGGTATAAATCTGCGCCGGATGAACGTCGCAGGACAACTGTGGAGGATGAACGTCATGGACTTGGAAGAGGTCAGGGAACAGTACCGGACACAGGGCTATTTCATCGTGGATGATGCGGTCGATCCGGATATGCTGGAACCGCTTCTGGAAGCGACGCGGCGGGTGAAATCGAAAACGCGTACGCGGGATGTGGATATCTATACGCACCGGACTCCCGAGGGAGAGCCCTGGGCGATCAGGGGCTTGTTCGCTCCCGAATTCAACGAACCGGTTTTTGCGGAGTATCTGATGTCTCAACCGGTGTTGCAATTTGTAGATCCGTTTATCGGCGCCGATTTGCGCCTGGGCGGCGTGCTCATTTTCACATCTCCCGACGAAGTGGATTGGAGCGGCGGGTGGCACCGGGATTTCGGCGGCAACGAGCGGGACGGGTCCTACGAAGTGGAAATGGAGATACTCAACCGGCCGATGGTGTCGTTGAAGTGGCACCTGGCGCTGGTTGACGATTCCTGCCTGCAACTGGTGCCTGGCAGCCACCGGCGGTACCGTACGGATGAGGAGCGGGATCGCCTGTTGAAGAATCGACACGCCGACATCTCAA
Source organism: Candidatus Latescibacterota bacterium (assembly GCA_012271065.1). Next base: position 20,245 of record JAAXHE010000351.1, on the reverse strand, counting down.
CGCAGGAAGTGATGCACCTGAAGGCGGGACAGACGATTTTCTGGAGCGGCAATGCGGTCCATCGAGGGATTTACAGGACCAGGCCCGAGAGATTGACACTGGCAGGGAGCTGGAACAAACACAATCCGGACGAGAAACCGCAGGAAACGGACGGGCGTGTGAAATGGATGCTGGCGGACAATGTACGCGGATTTCTGCCGGAGAGCATGCATACGGCGTATGACCGTTGGAGAGCATTGCAACTGGGATGAATGCCGTCAACCTGTGAATGAATGCGAAGGCGGAAAAAGGAGGGCAAGGGATGGCGATTACGGGCGATTTTGAGGCCTATCTGGCGGAAGACTGGTACGGCCGCCCCATGTCCGTCGCCGCACTGCTGGAGTGTGAGGCGGAAGCGGACATCGATATGGCGGTGGTCATGCCCGATGCGAAGGAGGATCCTGACAACGACGGGCTGTTGGAACGGACCGGGGACCATCCGAACCTGCTGCCCTGCGTGATGATGAATCCGCACTGGGGGGATCGTGGCGTTTCGTTGCTGAGGGACTACGTGTCCCGCGGCGCTGAGGGTATGAAGCTGATGGGCGCGATCCACAAGTTCGAGGTGGACGATCCAATGGTCTTTCCGTTCGCAGACGCCGCACAGGAACTGGGCATTGTCGTTTCAATCCATACGGGGGTGGAGAACTGCAGCGCCGATCGGGCCGGCGCGATCGCGGCGCGCATTCCGGAAACAGCGATAATCCTTGACCATATGGGTTTCCCGGACCACTTCGACGCGGCGCTGTCGGTGTGCCTGCAACACAGGAACGTATACATGGGTACGACGATTCTGCGTTTCCACAAAAGGTGGGCGGACAACCCGGAGGAGACCGTTCCCGTGGAGGTCGGAACAGCGGTGGAGAGGTTGGGGCCGGAACGTGTGGTCTTCGGCTCGAATCTGCCGGAATATCGACCCGTCCAGGTGAAGCGGGCGATCCAGAGGCTGCATTTGGGAGAGGATGCCGAGCGGCTGATTTTCGGGGAGAATCTGGCGAGAATCTACGGTCTCTCGGGCTAAGAAGCTGTCTTAAAATTCCCAGNNCGGCTGCAAAAGCGCCGGTCGGCGTTGGTCAAACCCACCCGTATAGACAAATATGGGCGGATTTGCCCGCCTTGACCGCCACTTTTTCGCTCGCGCTCGGGAGCTCACCGGTAATTTCAAAACAGCTTCAAACATTCTGCGGTGGCAGTCATTCGGCGCGCTGAAACGCGCGCTGCAGGGACCTGAAGTGGAGGTCCGTTGACGCGAGGGTGGGTTCCGGCGCTGCCTTTGGGCTGAATAATTCCTCGAAATCCACCTTCCTGCCCGATAGGTACCGCAGGTGTGTGCCCAGCGCCTTCAGGATGGCCGCGCCGGCGGCATAGTCCCATATCGACGCGTGGTCGAAGGCGCCGACCGCGGAGCTCCTGGCAACGTAGCACAGATGGGCGGCTGCGGACCCGAGACTCAGGGTTTTGCCGGGATAGTCGATCCTGAGACGTTTGAATGCGCCTTCGCTGACGAGCAGGATGGCATTAGCGTCCAGTGCGGGTGTCCGGGGTGAGAGCGCGCGCCCGTTGCAGAAGGCGGAAGCGCCGTCCGTGTAGTAGACGTCTCCCAGTACCGGTAGAATGAACGCACCCATGGTCGGCTCGCCGTTTTCGAACACGCCGATGGAGACGCCCCACACCGGCAGGCCGTGATTGAACGCGCGCGTTCCGTCGATCGGATCGATCGCCCAGACGACGGGCGACGACGGGGGCGGATCGGCGCCCTCTTCGCCCAGTATGGCATCGTTCGGGCGCCTGGATTCGAGCTCTTTTCTGATAAAGTCTTCAACGTCCACGTCCGCCTGCGTGACCCAGGAGTTGTCGGCCTTGAGTGTCGCTTTCGTCCTGCCGAAGTGGGAAAGCGCGATGTCACCCGCCTTTCGGGTTATGCTGAGAATCCATTGGATGTCGATCGGAGTCACAGTGCCACCAAAGTGATCGATTGGGTTCGTCATGCGGATTGAAGATATAAATAAACCAGACCTCATACAACGGTGGCGTCGCGGACGGGCGGATGGGCATTGCGTCTGCGGCCCGGAGACGCTATCTTCAGGATTCGTATCCTCTCGGTCCGATCCGACGCTGCTTCCGCGGCCTTCCGGCTATATCGGTTGGATCGCGGCAATCGTCTCCCCGCAATCCAGGGGTCAGATATTGGGCATATTCTGTCAGGTTAATTCCACGCTGGAGGTTCCGCCCGCGTCATGGGGAAGAAACGGATATTCCTGACCGGCGCGGCCGGTTCGCTCGGTGCCAGCCTCAGGTCCCGGCTGAGAGCTCGATACGATTTCCGGCTCCTGCTGCACGCTACGGTACCGGACGACGTGCATCCGGAAGACCAGGTGGTCGTCGGCAGCGTGGCGGACAACGCGGCGATGGTCGAAGCCGGGTCGGGCGTGGACGCCATCGTGCACCTGGCCATCCGGCGGTGGCGCGGCATGACGCCGGAAGACGTGGCGAAGGCGACCTTCGAAGTCGATATTCCGGGCGTGTACAGTGTCCTTGAGGCTGCGCGCATAAACGAAGTGCCCGTTGTCGTCTTCGCAAGTACCAATCATGTCACGGGGTTGTACGAGAAAGAAGGGCTTGTCTCCACCCCGGAGAGCCCGGTAAGGCCGGACGGCGTTTACGGCGCGGGAAAGGCCTTTGGCGAAGCCCTGGGCAGATTTTATGCGGAGCGACACGGTATACGGGTCATCTGCCTTCGTGTGGCGAACTTCAACGGGGAGGATGGTCCGCGGCGACAATATGAGCCCGGGTATTCCCGCTGGCTCAGTCCGGGGGATCTGGCGCAATTGGTCTGGAGGTCCATCGAAGCGGACCACGTCGAGTTCGGGATCTTCTACGGTGTGTCGGGTGGAAGCGAGAAGAAATGGGATCTGTCGAATGCGAGAGAGATGCTGGGATACGTGCCGAAAGACGACGGAACCCTGCCGGAGTATGGAGGCAATGAATAATGGCGGTGGATCCTGAAGCCGCATGCACGACAGCGACACGGCCTCGAGCCGGGGTCGCCCGCCCGTTTCCGGGCGTGAAAACCGATGTCGAACGAAGCTCCATTTCAGGGAGAACGGTATGATCCGGGAGGGAATGCGAGTGCTGGTGTTCAGCGCCCATGCGGCGGACTTCTGTTCTCGCGCGGGAGGCGCCATCATTCGTTTCGTGAACGCAGGCGGTACGGTACACGTCCACAACCTGACCTATGGAGAGCGGTGTGAGTCGCCCGCATTGTGGGCGGAGAATCCGGACCTGGCGCTGGAGGATGTCAAGGCGAAGCGAAGGAAGGAATTCGAGGCGGCCGCCGGGATCCTGGGCGCGACCATCGATTGCTTCGATTTCGGAGACAGTCCGCTGGTTTTGGGGCCTGACCGCCGGTTGCAGCTGCTGGACGCGGTTCGACGATTCCGGCCGGATCTCGTGCTGAGTCACTGGATCAACGATGTCATGCATCCTGACCACGTGGAGACCACGCAGGCCGCATTGTGGGCCTGTTCATACTGCAATGCAGGAGGGATCAGGACCGGCTGCGCCCCGTGTCAGCGGCCGCTTGTGATATGCTACGAAACCACGATGGGGACGTCTCCGGTCTCGGGTTTCGTTCCTGACCTGTACGTGGACATTTCGTCTGTGTTCGAACAGAAGATCGAAGCACTGAAGAAACTAGCCGCTCAGCCGCCCCTGCCGGAGGTGTATACGGTTCTGAACCGGTACCGCGCCATCGAGGCGCAGCATATGGCCGGGATGAGCGACTGCAGGTATGCCGAGGGATTTGCGAGGATCGGCAAGGAGCCGGTTGTCTGATGCGAACCCGTGTCCACGGTAGCCTTAACAGAGGAGGAGCGTTGTAGATGAAACTATCCTGGATGACATATGGCGTTCTGAAGGACCTTTCGCGCCAGGACTTGCTGCAGACGCTGAGTGACCACGGCGTCGAGGGCGTCGAGTTCCGGACGGACATGGGTCACGGGCACGGCGTGGAGGCGTCACTGGACGACGCCGGACGCAGGCAGGTCATCGCAGACTGCCGGGCGGCCGGCATTGAAATCATCAGCGTTGCAACGGGAAACCGGTATCACGATGAGGACGCGTCCGATCTTCGGGACCAGATCGACCAGACAAAGGTGCGAATGGATCTCGCTGCGGATCTGGGCGCGCCCCGGGTGAGGGTCTTCGGGAACAATTTCCCGAAGGACGTGCCGAGAGAAAAGACGATCGCGCAGGTGGCCGACGCGCTTCAGGAGCTCTGCGCGTACGGCGTCGAAAGGGGCATCAGGCCGTGTCTGGAACTCCACGGCGAATTCGACTGGCGGTCATGCCGGTCGGTAGCCGATGAGGTGGACCATGAGAATTTCGGATTGATCTGGAACTCGGTGGCCGAAGACGTGGTCGACGGTTCGGTTGAGCAGGCGCTCGACACGGTCTGGCCCTGGCTGGATCACGTGCATATGCACGATCTGGCCGGCCAGGGGTATCCGTACCGGGAGTTGTTCCGGTTGCTTCATCAGAAGGAATACGCGGGATACATGTCAGCGGAGGCGGAACGGAGCCCCGATCGGGGCGTCGGTGACCGGTGGATGTTCGCGGCGTACTACGCGGACCTCTTCAGGGCCTACCGGGACCTGGCGCGGGTTTGAGTCGGGCTGGACAAGGACGGACGACCGGTACCGAAATCCTTCAACAACAAAATAAACAAAGCCTGATATGACATTGCATATCAGGCTTTTTCGTTAATCGTGGGGGCGACCGGCCGGTCGCCCCCACAGTCCCCGAATTTAGGCTTTCGCCGTCTCACGTTTGCGGCGAGAATGACTCCTGAGTATCCATCAAATCGCGGCGTTTCAGCAGAGCATCGGTCAACAAGGATGCAATTTCAAGTTCTCCAATTGACCTCAGTTGTTTCGGAAGTTCCGGACGTGACGCGGGAAATACGCGGGCTCTGATCAGACAGGCGCGGGCTTGGTGTGTTAACATTGTGATTGACTGTTCCTGGACCGCATCATCGTCGCCGATCACTCTGAGATCATTGAGAAGCCTTCTTGCTCTCTCGGCGCGTTCTTCAGCGACCGTCGCGGACGGTAAGGGCAGATGCCTCGCCCACATCTGTTGTAAATCCGACCAGTATCGATCCTTCTGGTGAAGTACCTTACCGAATCGGAGCGACCAGCAAAGAAGCTCATGACCCCGTGCGACGAGTGATTCCACGTCGGTTTTGCGATACGCCTTGACATCGACATCCAGAGGCGGCGTCGCGAATGAGGGTTTCTCCGATCTGTACACGAACAGCAAGTCGACGTCGGCGCTATGACTGACGTCGCGAACAATCGATCCGAAGGCGACAATCGCCAGAATATCGGCTCGATTATATGCCATTCGGAAAAACTGCTCGACCCATTCCCTCGCCGGGACACTTGGCCATTTCTCGACAGATTCGAGAAAGCGTGGCAAGACTGTCTCCATCCCCGATCGTTTGCGCGTTTCTGTGACTTTTTCCATTGAGTTATTCTTCAAGCAACGCTGACACCGCATCCAAATAATCTTCAATTTTTCGAGCAACGTACTCGGCGTCGAGATCCGGAAGGGCGGCGTCGCCATAAGCAGCGGCCTTACGTGCTTCATTGAGTTTCTGGAGGAAGTCCGAGAGATCCGGTAAATCATAAGACTCAGCAAGTTCCTCCGCCACCCTTGCCTTCTCCGAATGAGTCCTTCTGAAACTTAAGCCAGTGTGCATGGCAGCCGCTACGATTGCAGCTTCAAGACAATAGAAGCCATAGATGGTCAAGTCGGTCCAATCCACGGGTTCGTCCCATGCAGCAAGCACGCGATCCAGGTGCTGTTTCGCAATCGAGAACAGACGCTTCGCGTCGTCACCAGGCATATCTCGCCTTTTTGTTTTATCGTGGGATGACTTCCCGTTTGTCAGGCCTTACTGAAATATAGGCTCGGAGGTTTCTTTTATCAAGCTCATCGAGCGAGTGCAATCCATTTTGACATGCAATTCAGTTGTCGCAGATACAGTGTATTCCGAAACAAGATGCGTGCCTGATGCTCTCCAAGAGTTGAACCGCTATAATTTCGGACAGTTGTTCTCTCATGCGTTTCTGTACCGTATGTGGCAGGTGTTTTTGCGCGCAACTGGCAACGCGGGACCATAACCACAAAAAGCACAGACGCCAACGAAGGACTTGAAGCCAACCGGTGGGAGAAGAAACGCCTGCAGCCCGTATGGAATTCATCGATAATTGTTAGAGAGCAAATGAACAAAGCCTGATATATCATTGCATATCAGGCTTTTTCGTTAGCACACGTGCAACGGACATTTTGTTCAATCCACCGTCCTGGCGCTGACAACGGTGATAATCGCTATGTCGTCTTCGTCGTGAACTGAACTCCCCACAATGACCGTCTCGCCGTTCTTGATGTTCAGTGAAGTTTTAAGTACATGCCCTCCGGCCGAGCCAATTCTTAGATCTCGTAGTTGAATCACACCCTTGCCGTCGTCGATGAATTCGAGCCAGAAGTGCGCCCGGATCGGTGCGACGTTCAGACGATTGTCTCCCGACGCATCCACGAGTTTCGGCGTAGAGGAACCAATCAGGGTGGGCATGGTCCTGCTGCCCGCGTTTGAAGTCGATCTGCCGCTTCCGAGGAGATTGTAGTGCCTGAATTTGAATGCCTGATTCAACTGATTCCGCAGGCTCTCATCGGGTATTGGACGTGCGAATATGCGATTCGCCCCATCCACACGTTCATAAAACGCCGCGTTCGAAGCCAATATCTGTCGCAAATGGATTTCGATCAGACGGGGTGGTATATCGAATTTGGCAAGCAGTTTTCTCGTACGCACCGTGGACATGGGATCCTTAAACCGGATGAAGAGCTTTGTCCGACCATAGGGATTGACGCTTTCGTATTCGATTTCAAAGGCGCGCAGAAGTGCCAATACCTCAGAGCCTGAGAGGTATTTTAAGTTGAACATCTCGACACCTGGAGGGAGGAGTTCCACCAGATCAGCAGTCTTGGTCGAATCCTCCGGCCCCGTTGCGTTACAGGGTGACGCGAATGCAACTATCGTGAGAACGGCGGCCAGTATTGTCGAGAGTTTAACGGACGCGGTCGTCTGATATCCAATCTGTTTCATTGGTGATTCGCTCCTTTCCGCGGCAGAACCCAGACAATTGTTGTGGTCGGGTCGTTTGTACGATAAATGACGGGCACGCCATCGGGTTGGTTGACCGAAACGAGTACCGGATACTCTGCATCCAACTCTTCATCTGTCAGGTGGGGTCTGGGATTCAAGCGTCTGATCAATGCTTTGATTTCTGCCCGCGACGTCTGCCTGGATTCCCGATATTCTCGTTCGTAAGGGTCGATCAGGCTTTCAGAGTTGCTTTCGCTCGTCCGCGCCAGTTGGCTGTCACCGTTCTCCCCGTCGCCTCGAATGAGGAACCCGATTGCTCCAATCAACAGAATAGCAGCAGCTGACCAGGATGCGATCCGCTGCCAGTCGTGTCTTTCGATTGCTTGCCGATTCACAACTCGCGGATGGAACGATGCCTTTAGAATATCGTGCTGGATACGCTCACCCAGACGCTCGGATGGCGTTGATGCAGGTTCCGACAGTGCGGTTTGTCTGGCAGTACGTTGAGAAGCAACGAAAGTTTGATGTTCTGACAGGCAGGAATTGCAATGCCCAAGATGGCGTGAGACTCGGGAAGCCATGGATACTGGCAAGTCGTTTTCAACGTAGAGCGGCAGGAACATTCGAACGATTCGGCAGATCATATCTCGTTCTCCAGGCTCTTTCTGATGCGAGTCCTTGCTTTGTGAAGGTGAACGCGCGCGGTGACGCCGCTGCATCTCAGGATCTGTGCTACTTCGTTCAGCGGGAAGCCCTGAAGATCCCGCAGCACGAATGCCATGCGCTGTTTCGGTGAAACCTTGCTCAGGATCCGGTCGAGTGTGAGTTTGAGATCGCTGTCGCTGGCCTGGCTGCGGTCCGGCAGCCCTGTCTCCACGGACAATCGACGAGATTTATTCAGTTTTCGAAGGTGGTCGATGGCGGTGTTGGTGACCAGTCTGAACAACCAGGTCGTGAATTTATGGTTCGATGAATACGTACTGATGTTCCTGTAAAGTTTGATGAAACTCTCCTGGCAGATATCCTCGGCATCATCCCTGTTTCCCGAAATCTGGTAAGCTATGGAATAAACCTTTGCCCTGTAAACCTCTACAAGGGTTTCAAATGCCTCAACGTCGCCGCCCTGCGCCTTTCTCACCAGGTCTGATTCGTCCGTACACAATGGTCTTATCCTTGGAGCAAAATCCCGCGAGGTTGAGAATTCTATGTCCAATACCGGGTCCAATCGGACCTCCGAATGCACGGCCGATCTCAGATCCTTAAATGAGAGCCGATGAACGGCAGCTCGACAAGAAGGATATTTCCCTGCATCTATAACAATATACGCACGAAGGGCCGGGATTGTTTAGGGCTTAACCGGGATTAATGGACAGCCGGCAGGAATTCAGAAGTGTGCGGATCGGGAACAGAAAACGAATAGGGGCGACGCATCCGTCGCCCCTACGATTTAAAAAGTCCGGCGGTTCTTGGGTTTTCTCTCTACGTCTTGCGTCACCCGTCTAACCGCACTAATGCTACAGTCCGATTCGCGAATAGAACTCCTCGACGCCGCGGATGCCCAGGTTCAGGCGGAACAGGGCGCCGGCGTGTTCGCCGTCTTCATGTTTGATATTTCCGCCGGCGGTCGTGACGTAGATGTCCGTGTAGTCCTCACCGCCAAAGGTGAGGCTGGATACTTTCTTAACCGGAAACGCGATGCGCCGTTCTTCCACGCCGTCGGGCGTGTAACGTACGAGGCAGCGGCCGTCCCATCTGGCGGACCAGATGCACCCAAGGGCGTCCACGGTCATGCCGTCCGGCATCCCGTCGTTTTCCGCAGCCCGTGCAAATACTCCACGATTCACAATGTCTCCGGTGTGTCGATCGTAATCGAACCTGTAGATGTTAAGGGAGGGCGTGTCCGTAAAATACATGGTTCTGCGGTCTGCCGTGAATCCCATACCGTTGGAAATTCCGACGTCTTCAAGGACCAGGTGAAGCGTGCCGTCCGTGTCCAGTCGATAGAGCCTTCCCGGCCGCCTCGACGTGGGCATGGTACCGCAAAAAACGCGGCCTTCGGGATCCGCGATCACGTCGTTGAAACGGGTCTCGCGCTCATCGGGGATTTCGTTGATCACCGTTGTGACTTCGCCGTCGCGCCAGATCTTGACCGCGCCCCGTTCCATGAAGAACAGCAGAGATCCGTCGGCCTGCACCGTAAATCCGCCCACGACGTCTCCCGTGTAACAGATTTCGTGGGTACCCGTGGCCGGGTCGTAGCGGAATACGCGACCCGCGGGAATATCGGTCCAGTAGACCCTTTTTTCCATCGGGTGCCAGAGCGGTCCTTCCCCGGTCTCACAGTTGTAGTCCGCGATCAGTTCGGGTTGCATTTGTCGCTCCTTTCGGGCAAGCTTCCGTCCACTGCTCGATTCGTCGAAGGCGGAAGGTTGTCGGACGTTGACGGCGCATTCTGCATTTCGTCGCGAGAAGAAGCCGGAGAAACGCCCGGCAACGAAATCCCGCTTCGTTCAAGAGGGGGAACTCACGTCCATGACTGCAACGCTTTCGCGGGCGTTGTCAAGGGAATTATCGATTCGCTGCCGGAGTCGGTTTCGGCTTGTCCGCGTCGGTCCCGCCCGGTATATTTCGCGTGTCTGCAGGCGATGCGGTCTCGTGAAAGGATTCACCATGGCCGGAAATGGGGACGCCGGAAACGGACAACGTGAGATCGGAAAGTGGATGGCGGTCGGTTCGGGCGTCGGCGCCGGTGCGGGCTCAGTCTTTGGCGTTGGCAGCGGCGACTTCGGTCTGTGGGTGAGCGCCGGCGTGTCGATCGGCGCCAGTCTCGGGCTTGCCGTGGGCGCTTGCATCCGGCGGCTGAAGTTAAGGCGGAAGAATTGACACCGGTGTACCCGCCCTGATGCTCGTGAACGGCATCGACCGCGATGTACCCGGGTACAGGCGAGACGTCAGGGTTCAGTAAATCGGAATGCCGGCGCGTTTCGAAATCTCGCGGACGTTCGCGGTGGCGAGCGGAATCTGATCCGGACCGAGGTGTTCGATCAGCGCGTAACCCTCAGGATGATTTTCGTGAAAGAGCCCGAGCGCAAGGGCCAGATTCAGTTCGCCGAGGCCCGGAACGGTCTCTTCCAGATGGACGACCAGACGATTGCCGACGGTAATGTCCTTGACGTGACAGACGGGCGCCAGCGGTCCGATCGTCTTGAAGATGTGGTTCAGTCGTTCGGTGTCAGAGTAGACCTGGTCGATGGATTCGAAGTGATTGACGTAGTCCATCACGAGCCTTGTGTTCGGGCAGTTGACCGACTTGATGAGACGGCGGCAGACCGACGGGGTATTGAGTATTGAAACGACGTGGGTCTCCACGACCGTAACGATGTTCAGTGCCGTCGTCCGGTGTGCGATTTCCCGCAGCGTGCGGATCAGCAGCGCGAGTGCTTCCGGCGTGTGGTTGGCACGGTGGGGTGTCCATGGGCCGGCGGGGTTGAGGCTTCCCGGCCTGATCAGGTAGCAGTCGGCTTCGAGGCGCGCGGCGAGCGCGGCGCCCCCGACCACCTTCGAGACGGCTCGCGAGCGTGCCTCCGGGTCCGGATCGAAGAGGCAATCGCCATACGTGATGGCGAATTGCGCGAGATCGATATCATGTTCCGCGAACAGCCGCCTGCACCTTTCCGTGTCGTCGTCTGAGATTTCATCCAACAGTTCGCCGGGCAGGTGAAAGCCGGCTCCCGTGAATCCCCCTTCACGAATCGCTTCAAAGTGGTTCCCGGTAAAATTCCGGAGGTCGCCGGGCAGCATGCCGACAATGCCGAGTCTCATGGGCGGAGTCCTCTTACAAGAAAACTGTCAACGCCTGATGGACGGGCCACCCATCCCCGTCCCGGTGGTCGGTGTGGGCCGGGCCGAACGCCAACCGGTGCAAACCGACGTCGCGAAAAGGAGGCGAACCGATGGCGGAATCCGTGGATGAATTGAGCGTCAACTATGAAGAAAATGGTGTACTGCTCTGCAAGGAACTTGACAGACAGGTGCTTTCACGCGGGGCGTGGGCTACCGTAATGTTCCTGTACCAGGATCTGAACCGGCAATCCGGTGAATATGGGCCTGAGAAAGTGACGATTCGCCGATTTCAGAAGCGAGACGGGACATATATACCGCGAAGCAAGTTCAATATTTCGAGTCTCCAACAGGGAAGAAAGATCGCGGCGGCGCTGCAGGGCTGGATTGACGACAAATAACAGACCGACGAACAGGCAAGACAAAAAGACGGGCGGCACACGTATTGCGTGCCGCCCGTTTCGCAACGGTTACATCGAGACGCCGAGCAGCCCTCGAGTAAACTGAAAATCCGTGTTTTTCTGTCTCATCGTTGCCGTTATGTAGTTTCGCGAGGCAGTTTCGAGCAATAACCCGGCGACCCGTTCGGCGTCTTTCGCCGGCGTGCCGGAGAGTGCAAGGTCCAGATCGCTCGCATAAACCCCGCACACCGACGGCTCCGTACTGGTCTGCAGCACCGGCAGCATCGGGTGCCCCTGCATCGGGTGTTCGGCCACGTGCGCGATCAGGATTTGCGCGCCCGTGCCGCCAAGGCCGGTAAGCGTCTCGACCCAATGGTCCGTCTGTGTTTCCATGATGTAGAAACCCGGGCGCTGCGCCGTCTGGCCGTACCCGAGAGAGGGACACCGGGATGCGTTTTTCAGCACCGCTTCCGAAAACGGAGCCGACGAGAGCAGTGCCGAGTTGTCGGGCGCAACGACCCTCGCGCCCGCTCCCACCAACCGGCATACGAGCGTCGCAAACATCGCCGAGGCAGCGTCGTCAACCCTGCCCTCGGACAGGATACCCACCGATAATGCCGACGGATCCGATTGTCTGTATACCGGCGGACGATCTCCGTCCACTTTACCCGCAAACCAGGATTCCACGTTGCGAAACGTGGATTCGAGCCCTCCGTCGAGCTGGATGCTATACCACCCGAAGCGAGCGGGGTCGATGCCATTGCGTTCGAGTTCGTGTCGAAGATAGTCGTTGTGGGTTTTTTCGCACCCATGTTCCAGCAGCGCCGCGTGCCTGACGAGGGGATGGTTGAGATAGCCGAGCATCGTCTGAGAAAACATACTCTCGGTCGCATCGCCCGCCACGCCGCAGCCTTCCGTGTGAACGAGCGCGACGTACCGTGAGATACCCCGGTCTTTTCCAATCTCTTTCTGCTCGAGGCGGTCTGCGGCCATCCTGGCGATCTGGCCCGAGCAAAGGCTGGTCGGAAGGATCAGACCGACCTGGTCCGTGGCGATGCCCTTCGCCGTGACGATGCCGCGGAATTCGCCACGCAGCGCGTCCTGTCCTGCCCCGGCGGTTATGGGCTTCCCGGACGGCTGCGGGAGCGCTCGGAGACCTTCGACGTTGTCCGGGTCGGTCTGTCGCCAGTTCCGCCAGATGGATACCTGCGAGTGTCCCGCACGTTCGCCCTTGCTCCTTTTACCCGACGCGACGTCAAGCGTGAGATCCGTCATACGCATCCCCAGCGTGTCCAGTGAGGTTCCGTCGAGATAGGCGCCCGCGTTGACGTCCATTTCGTTGTCCAGGAGTTCGAAACGGTTCGTCGTCGTAATGACTTTCAGGGTGGGGACGAACGGAAAATTGGTGATGGAGCCGTTTCCTGTTATAAAAAAGATGAGGTTGCATCCTGATGCAACCTGTCCCGCAATGCTTTCAAGGTCATTCCCGGGACTGTCCATGAAGTGAAACCCGGGTTCGTGCATGGGCTCGCCGTAGTCCAGGACGCCGTCGAGTCGAATCTCCGGATGGCGCTTCATTGCGGCGCCGATGGATTTCAGCACGATGTTATAGATGCCCCTGAGCTTGTTGCCCCCTGAAGGATTGCCTTCGGCGGTCGAACCGTGCCACGCCGCGAGATTCTTGTAGGCTTCCACGCGCTCCAGAAAGCGGCGGGCCGTATTGAGATCCTTGACGTTCTGCAGCACGTAGGGTTCCGCGCCGATCAGTTCGTCCGTTTCCGCGAGGTTTGCCGAGCCTCCGTACCGGATGATCTCTCGGGCGACCCATGACGCCAGCGGGTTTCCCGATACGCCGGAAAAGGCGTCCGATCCGCCGCATTGAAGCGCGATCTTGAGACCCGACACGGAAGTCGGTTTCCGGGCTGTCCGGTTTACTTCCTTCAACCATCCCGTTACAACGGCTTGGGCGTTATCGAGATTTTCTTCAAAGCCGCCCTTCAGGGTAAAAAAGCGGTGGGGGACGTCGGACGGGTCGGTGTTGTTCCTTTCCATATAAACGCGAAGCATGGCATTGGTGAGCGGTTCCGTACCGTAGTCGACCGCAAGGACGGCACCCACGTTCGGGTGCAATATAAAGCCCGAAAGCGTTCTCAGCAGAAGGTCCTGGTTGTTCGGAGTGGTCCGCCCGCCTCCTTCGGTGTGCGCAACCGCGACGATCCCGTCGATGTTGGGATAAGCATTGACGATCCCGCCCATTCGCTGCGCCAACCGCTTTGCGAAACTTCCGGTCCGTGAGGTCGTACCCAGGATCAGAACATAGTTTCGGGTGCCAACCCCCCTTGCGGCGCTTCGGACGAATCCCTCGAACGTACGCATTCCCTCGACCGGAGGGACCTGATCGCCAGGTTGGAACGAATCCTCATTCAGGCGGTAGGGTTCGATGTGGTCTTTGAAATTGGGTTTGGCCGGCAGACGAAAATCCAGGTTGCGGAGGCCGAGCGCATCCAGCATGCCGGCGTTGCAGACATAGTCGCCCGGTAGGATGTCAGTCAGTGCGACGCCGAACGGAAGATTCCAGGAAAGAAGGGACTCGCCCGCGGGAATGGGCGCCACGGCAAACCGGTGACCCTCGAGCAGGGAGGTGTCCAGGCGAAGGACCGGCCCACCAGCGCGGATACGGGCGCCCGCCTCCAGATTCCGCGTCACTATTGCGACGTTGTCACCCGGTCGCGGCAGTCTGGCCACATCCTCAAAGTCGCATATTTCCGACATTGACAGACTCCTTGAAGCGTGTCACGAATTCCAATGTTGACCGTGCGGTTCCGGGAGGTATACGAAATTGGGCGCCAAATGTCAAGCGCGACGCCGTCGATACCGGATTGCCGATAGATTTCGCTTGACACGGTAACCGTCTGTTGACTAAATTTATAACGTATGTTTTATTGGTAAAACATCTGACTGGTTCAGAAGCCCGACGGCGGAAAGGGGGACCCGTGGCATCTTCCGATGTGTGGAAAGCATTCGAGGAGAATGAAATCACGCACAGCGTCGCACATCACCTTCTCGCCATTAGAGAGCTCAAGGATCAGTACGGATACGCCCGCGTGTCGGATGTCGCAAGATATCTGGACATTACGCGAGGCAGCGCGTCGCTGACTTTAAAGGCGCTCCGACAGAAGCAGTTCGTTCTGGAAGATCAGAACAAGTTCCTGCGGCTTTCCGAACGAGGTGAGCGATTGGTGGATCTGGTACTCGCCAAGCGCGCCATCGTTCGCAAATTCCTTAAGGACGTGCTGCACGTGGAAGGCCACCAGTCGGAAGTGGACGCGTGCAAGGTGGAACACCTGTTGAGCGAGGAAACCAGCGAGAAGTTGCTGAATTTTGTGAGATTCCTGCTGGCCGATACGCCGGAGGCGCGGGAGTTTCTGAACGCGTTCTGGCAGACCGGCGACTTCTGTCACGACGAGGCCGATTGTCCGATCTGCGAAGACGAGTGCCTCCTCAGAATCGGTGACGCTGGATAATCTCGCGACAAAAAAAGGATGACGAAATGGTGGCGCGCCTCATGCAACTGGCCGCTCGTGGGCTCTGGCTTTCGAATGAACGAAAGAACCGGTCCCGGAGGATGTTCCGGGGATCGCTGGCCGGACTCGATGTCGGTGACGAAGGCACGGTGGAATCGGTTGAAGGGAATACCCCCCTGGCCTCCCGGCTGCGGGAACTGGGAGTTGGACCGGGTGTCAGGGTTCGATTGCTGCGTGCCGGCGGACGGTTGGTCGTGCAGGTGGAAGACGCCCGGTTCTGTTTGCGGATGCACGACGCCGTTGCCGTTAGACTGAGTCCGATCACCTGAGGTTCAACGCATGGCCACGGAGTTGTCCGATGGACCGCGCGCCGGAGTAGAGCAGCGCTTTACAATCGCTCTTGTGGGTAATCCCAATACCGGTAAGACCACGCTTTTTAACGGTCTTACCGGTCTTTTTCAGCACGTCGGAAATTACCCCGGCGTGACCGTTGAGCGAAAAGTGGGGCGGCTGAGGTTGTCCGAAGACACGATCGCGGAGCTTGTCGACCTGCCGGGAACCTACAGCCTCGCCGCCCATGCCCCGGATGAGATGATCGTCGCCGACGTATTGCTCGGACGGCTGCCCGGCGAACGCAGAATAGACGCGGTACTGGCGATTGTCGACGCATCGAATTTATACAGGAACCTCTACCTGGTTTCACAGGTGCTCGAACTCGGCCTGCCAGCGGTGGTTGCGCTGAATATGTCGGACGTCGCGGATGCACGCGGCATACGCATCGACATTGAAGCGCTCTCCCGGTATCTTGGGGTTCCTGTCGTCAGGGTTTGTGCGAATCGACGACAGGGACTGGCAGACCTGCGCCGGGAATTGAGACGGCTGCCGCAAGGCGGACGGCTTACGGGTTCACCGCTGCTGCCGGAATTTCCCGACGGATTCCCCGATGCGGTCGATGTCGTCGCGGAGGCGTTGCAGTTTCAGAGCGCGAGAAACGCTTCCGTGTGTCGCTCTGAGGCGCTGAGGGCGATTGTCGACGAAGGTGGTTATGCGGAGCGCCGGCTGATTGAGACGCGCGGTGACGATTTCCGGGGGAAGCTCGAGGAAGCACGTGGGAGGTTTCCCGCGGCATCGGGACTCTCCGCGCTTGAATCCGAGGTTCGCTACAACTGGATCAGGCGCGTGCTTGCGCAATGCGTATCGCAGCCGGAAGACCTGCAGAAAACGCCTTCGGACCGCATCGACGCGGTGCTCACGCACAGGGTCTGGGGCACGCTCCTGTTCGTTGCTATTATGGGCGTGGTCTTCCAGGCTATCTATGCCTGGGCCGGCCCGCTGATGGATTGGGTTGACGATCTGTTTGCCGTGCTGTCCGGCTGGGTGGGCAGCTGGTTTCCGGACGGGGCGCTGAAGAGCCTGGTTCAGGACGGCGTTATTGCTGGCGTAGGCGGTGTCGTCATTTTCCTGCCTCAGATTGCAATTCTCTTTTTCTTCATCGCTATTCTCGAAGACTGCGGGTATATGGCGCGAGCGGCACTTCTGATGGACAGGGTTCTCACGAAATGCGGTCTTTCCGGCCAGTCGTTTATCCCGATGTTGTCCAGCTTCGCGTGCGCCGTACCGGGAATCATGGCAACCCGTACCATCGAAGGCCGGCGGAACCGGCTGGTAACCATCCTGGTAGCCCCGCTGATGAGCTGTTCGGCCCGATTACCGGTGTACACGATCCTGATAGGCGCCTTTATCCCGGCGAAATCGATTCTGGGAGAGTGGGTCGGTCTGCAGGGGCTGACCCTTTTCGGGATGTACTGCGTGGGTGTGGTCGTGGCGGTTCCCGTAGCCTGGGTACTGAGGAAGACCCTTTTGAAGGGGGAGACATCGCCTTTCATTCTGGAGTTCCCGTCATACAAGGTCCCGGACAAACGGACGGTCGGCCTGAGGGTTTATCAGAGTTCCAGGGCGTTTCTGGTGCGCGCGGGAAGTATCATCCTGGCCGCAACAATTGTCATGTGGGCGTTGGCCTACTTCCCAAGATCGGAAGATACCATTGCGAAGTACGAGCGCCAACGGCAGGCGGTTCGAGCGTCGCTTACGGACGATGATTTGCAGGTAGCCGTTGCGGACCTGGACGCTCGGATGGCGGCGGAGCTCCTGAATGAGAGTTTCCTGGGCAGGGCGGGGCATTGGATAGAGCCTGCGGTCAGGCCGCTGGGCTGGGATTGGCGCATCGGGATGGCCACGCTCGCGTCCTTTCCCGCACGGGAGGTTATCGTCGCCACGCTCGGTACGATTTACAGCCTCGGCGGCGATGCCGACGAGTCATCCGAAGACCTGCGCAGCGCGCTTCGCCGCGCCACATGGGACGATGGACGCCCCGTTTTCAATGTCCCGGTGGCGCTTTCGGTGATGGTCTTTTTCGCGCTGTGCGCGCAGTGTGCGTCGACGCTGGCCGTTATTCGCCGGGAGACGCAGTCATGGAGATGGACGATTCTCACCTTTGTCTACATGACGCTATTGGCCTACGTTGCGGCGCTGGTGACGTATCAGGGCACGATGGCTCTGGGATGGGGTGGTTAGTGTTCTGTCCCAGAAATGGGTTGCCTGAATTCGGCCGTTGAGTCGCCCGGCTCGCAAGGCGCCAGAGCACAGGCGACCTGCACAAGGTCGGCGAGCGAAGGCAACGCAGCGAGACGGGATGAATCGGCGGCCGAATGGTTAGATATTTTTGGGAAAGGACGCTGAAATGGATTGGCAGAGTGCAGTGGCTGTGGGTGTCGCGGTCGTCTGTGGATTCTGGGCGGCCTGGAAGTTCATCAGTCCGTTCCTGGCCGATGCCGGCGGCAGTATCTCCTGCGGTTGCGGAGGCCGCCGGAGCGCCTCGCAGGAGCCCCTCCTTGGCATCGACGATCCGCATCCGTCCTGACGCGAACGCAGTTTGATCGCACCGGATACCCGCTGACCCCGAAGCTTCGGCGCAGCGGGTTTCTTCTGTCGGCGTACGAGAAAATGCTTGCGCAAAAGTTTGAAATTTCGTAATCTCGTTTCCGTTCAAGGTCCGGTATAGTGTTGCCGGACGATTTGCTCTGCCCTTTTCTGGAAGGGTATCGTGCGCTCGTCATCAAAAAAGGGGAGTCCATAGCGCGTTGTCTTCTTACGACTTCGATCGGCATCTTCATTGGTCTGTCGCTGTGCCCTGCGCCTTCGGTCGATGCCAAAGCAAAAAAGCTGGATGACAAATCCCTTGCCATGGCCAAGCAGCTTGCCAAAGACCGGGAAGCGGCGTTTTCCGGCGAAAAAGCCATGCCGCTGAACGAATTCCAACAGGGATGGAAGCTGCTTGCAGCGCGCCTGGACGAATTGTATTCGGGCCATAAGGTGCGAGTCAACAAGGTGGGCGCTCACGTCCGGTTCAGGATGGGGTTCAGCCACCTGACTTTTATGGGCTTGAAGGTCCACACCCGCGTCACACCGCTGAAGCCGTCTCCGGGTGAATTGGTGGCGGGTTATCCGTTTCTTCAGGAATTGGTTTTGGATGGCAGTTTTTATCCGGACGGTCAGCGGTTTCCCCTGAAGATGCAGGAGTTGCTGCAGATCGAGCCGCAGATGGTGGCGTCACTACGCGAGTCCATCGACGGGTGGGAAGAGAAATACAGGGAGCGTTTTGAAAAGGAATACCCTGTTAAGTCGGCGAAGAAATTGGAGTGAGCAGCCGGCCTTAAGCCTGAATTTTGCAATGAAAAAGGGGGACGCCGTTTGGGCGTCGCCCTTTTTTCGTGTCGGACAGCCGGACCTGACGTCAGGTTGCGCTCTGCTATCTGTTTACGGGTGCCGGCGTCCTTTCATTTCGACATACGGTGCGGAAGTTCAAACCACCTGTTCCGACGTCACCGCGCGGTTCAGCGCCGGCATCAATTCTGTCGCAAAGAGCTCCAGACTGCGCAACCAGCTGTCTTTGTCGTCCCAGTCGTAGGACATCATTACGAGCGTCCCGAAGTCACCGACTTCCGCACGCAATGCTTCGAGACGTTCGAGTACCGCGTCGACGTTTCCGGCGATGATTTGCTCGCCCATCAGGTAATCCAGATTGCAGTCCGCATCTTGCATATCCGGATCGCGTTTGAACATGCTCATACCGCGGCCGCCGCGTTTGAGCAGGGTGCCAATGTATTCGAAGTTCGCCGCAACCGTGTTGGACCTCGCGCGCCTTACTGCTTCTTCTGTGCTGTCTGCCAGGAAGATTGCGCGCGCGATCTTGTAGTCGGAACGGTCCGGCGTGTGCCCCGCCTCCATGGCAGCCCGCTCGTATGTCGTCCATATGTTCGCCAACGTGTTCGACGGAATCAGGCTGTGTCCGAAGGGCTGGAAGCCGCGTCGCCCCGCCTGCCGTGCTGTTTCGGAATTCATCGAACTGATCGGCATCGAAACAGACGGATGGGGTCGTTGAAATGGCTTGTGAATAACGCCGAGGCCAACCTCCGGATCGATTGTGCGTTCCATCCGGATCTTCCAGAACCGGCCATCGATGTCATAGGGTGGGTCAGTCATCCAGAGTGTCAGGATCATGTCCAATGATTCGGCGACCATGGCGCCGCTGTCCTGCGGGTCGACACCGAGGACCTCCAGGTCGGTCGGAACGCTCCCGGGCCCGAAACAGAGATTGAGCCGACCATGGGACAGATGGTCCAGAAATGACAACCGGCTTGCGACAAGCGCCGGGTGGTGTTGTTGCAGGCAGACCGGCGCGGGCCCAAGCCGAATGTCGCGGGTCTCCCGCAGCGCCGCTCCGATGAAAATCTCCGGCATTGCGATGTTTTCATAGACCATCGTGTGATGCTCGCCGATCCAGAATTCGTCGATACCCAGTTCGTCGGCGCGAATGACAAGCTCCATGTCTTCGTCGTGGCACTGGCTGAGCGGTTTTCCGGGTGGATGGAACGGCATGATGAAGATGCCGGACCTGACTCGATCCATGGGCGTAACCTTTCAAGATTGGAGAACTTTCGCCGCGTGAAGGTTTCCGCGCCGGGCATCGGCTGTGCGTCGCGTTCGGTCCGTTACGAAACAACCCGGTGCATTTTATCGACGGGGTCTCCCCGGGCGTGAACCTCAGCTTGCCGGCGCCGGGGATCCGCGAACCGGTGATTCCAACGAAATATCAACCTATTGTTCGGGTGACGCAATGTCTTTCTTCTCCCTAAGATTCGTCTGAATGGTACGATATTCCGATTTGACCATCTCTTCCGGAGCCGATTAACCTTAATCCGAAGATAAAT
>JAAXHE010000334.1 GCA_012271065.1 Candidatus Latescibacterota bacterium | reverse complement strand
CGCTGGGGGTTTTAAGACAGCTTCTATAAGGATACGTAGTCGTGAATTGGTTTGATCGTTTGAAGTCCGGTATTCAGACGCTTGTCCGGCGGACGATGCCCGACAATCTGTGGATCAAGTGCGAACGCTGCCATCAGACGCTTTACAGTAAGCAGGTACGGCAGGCGTTCGGGATCTGTCCCCACTGCGGCGCGCACTTCAGGATTGGATACAGGGAGTATCTGGACCATATCCTGGATGAAGGTTCCTTCCAGGAGATTGCCACGGAAGTGAAGTCCGCCGATCCGCTGAATTTCGAAGATCGCAAGCGGTATGCCGATCGGATCCGGGAGGGTCGCAAGGCCACGGGCCTGGACGCGGCGGTCAGCGTGGGCATCGGCAGGATCGATGGTCGGCGCGTCGGTGTGGGGATTCACGAACCCGCGTTTATCATGGGTACGCTGTCTTCGGCGGAGGGCGAGCGATTTTGCCGCCTGATCGATCGGTGTGTCTCGGAGCGTCTTCCGCTTCTCCTCATTTGCCGATCGGGGGGCGCCCGGATGCAGGAAAGCGCGCTCTCGCTGATGCAGCTCGCCAAGATCAACGCCAGGCTCGCGCAGTTTGCAGACGAGGGGCTGCTGTTCGTCTCCATTCTTACGGATCCCACAACGGCCGGTGTGTCCGCCAGTTATGCCCTGATCGGCGATATCAATATCGCGGAGCCAAACGCGCTGATCGGCTTTACGGGCGAGCGGATTACCGGCAGTTCCGTGGGCGAGGAGGAGCTGGAGGCGCTCCGTCGCGCCCAGCGCGCCGAAAAGGTCCTCGAACACGGATTTGTCGACATGATCGTACCGCGCAACGAAATGCGGAAAACGCTGGCCAGCCTGTATTCACTCTTGTTGAACTCGCAATCCGGTGCGAAGGTGCGGGTTTGACCACGGGTGGGGCCTGAGTTTTCACGCGACCGGGAACCCTGAGGCGCCGGCTTCCCGACTCCCGGACGGCGAACTCGTGAGAGGCTGAAGTGGGTGCGGGTCTGAATGTCTACGTGACGGTTTTTCTGTTCCGGAAAAACCGTGTTTTGTTACTCGAGCGTTCGTCCCGCAAGAGGTTTGCGCCCGGCCGCTGGACAGGGGTCGGGGGCCGGGTGGAACCTGGCGAGATGTCGGATCTGGAAACGGCGGCACTCCGCGAGTTGTGCGAGGAAACCGGCATCCCAGCGGAAGATGTCCAGAATCTTGATATCCGCGTCGTATTGACGCGGCTTGAAGACGGCGACGTCACAACCGTGGTGTTCTTCTCGGGGCATACCCACTGTGAGTCGATGGGTGAGTGTAACGAAGGTCGGCTGAAGTGGGTCGAGCTGGATCGGGTGGATGACCTGGACCTTGTTGAAAACGCCCGATATGCACTGGATCTGGCCCTGAATGCGGAGGAATCCGCATTCTCGGGCCTGTATCTCGCGGTGGACGACGGGGCGTGCGGCGGCGCCATCCGTGCAGTGAGGGTGAATCGCCCTGTTCCGGAGTTTTCACCGGGAACGCGGGAATGAAAATGAAAGTTGTCATTCGGGCCGGCGGTTTCGGTACCCGCCTGTGGCCTTACAGCCGAACGACGCGGCCAAAGCAGTTCCACAGGATGGTGGGAGAACGCACCATGCTGCAGGAGGCCGTGGACCGGATCCAGCCGCTGGCAGGCGTTCGCGACCTCCACGTTTCTACGGGTAGCGAACTGGTCGCGCTGGTTCGGGAACAGCTCCCGGAACTGCCCGGGACCGGAATGATCGTCGAGCCGGCGCTGCGCAATACCGGACCGGCCGTGGGGCTCGAATGCGTGCTGCTCGAAAGCCGGTACCCCGGATGCACGGTAGCGAGCCTGGGTTCCGACCACCATATCGGTAAACCGGAGGAATTCTGCCGGCTGCTCCGTGTGGCCGGAGAAGCCGCGGAGGAGGATCCCGAAGCCCTTTTTACACTTGGAGTGAAACCCACCCGCGTGGAAACGGGGTACGGCTACATCCAGAAGGGCAGCGTTGCCAGGCGGATAAACGGAGAGCCGGTGTTCAGCGTCGCGCGGTTCAGGGAGAAACCCGATGAGCAAACGGCGAAGCGGTACGTGGAGAGCGGCGACTATCTCTGGAACAGCAACATGTTCGTCTGGAAGGCGCGTACGGTGTTGGCGTTATTCGAGCAGTTCGAGCCGGAACTCCACCGTATTCTGATGCGCATACAGGCAGCGGTGGGCACCGGGTCGGAACGGGCGGTCATAGAGCGGGAATATCCCCGGATGGCCGAGGTGGCCATTGACAATGCCATTATTGAACGAGCGCCTGAAGTGGCCACCCTGGAAGCGGATATCGAATGGAGCGATATCGGCAGTTGGGGCGCCCTGACGGACATCCTTCCCGTGGACTCGCATGGCAATCTGGTCTCCGGCGAGGTGTTGAATCTGAATTCGCGGGACAACACGGTTTACGGCGTCGAGGGTAAGCTGATCGCCCTTGCGGACGTGGAGGGTCTGGTCGTCGTCGATACGCCCGACGCGCTGCTGATCTGTCGGCGCGAGCGGGCGCAGCGCGTGAGAGACGTCGTCGCGGCACTGCGGGACGGCCGCGCCGGATTTCTTTAGTCCGATCGATGGCGCCGTGAGCGCGCTACGGGCTTTCTTGGCAGTTGCTGGAGCGAACGCGATATCGCGTCGGGGTCAGGATTGGAATCGGAGAACATGACATGACAATACTGGTACTGCAGGGACCTAACCTGAATATGCTCGGGAAGCGGAAGGCGGACCACTACGGACTTGTTACGATGGACGAGATCCACGCCAGGCTCGAGGAACGCGCGCGCGCGTTGGGCTGCGAGCTGGAATTTCTGCAGTCCAATCACGAAGGCGCTCTCGTCGACAAGGTCCACGAGGCGCGGGACCGCGTCGAGGGTATCATTATCAATCCGGGGGGGCTGACGGGGTTCGGCTACTCGCTGCGGGACGCCGTCGAAGACAGCCGATTGCCGACGGTGGAGGTGCATCTGTCCAATATCCACGCGAGGGAAGCCTTCCGGAGTCAATCCTGCTTTTCGGCGATCGTGGTGGGGCAGGTTGCCGGATTCAAGTGGAGGGGATATATCGCGGCGCTGGACATGCTGGTGGATATGCTCAGCGAAGCAGAATAGACGACCGGAGTAGAATGGACAGCAAAACGCCCCGGAGGGATCCCCGGGGCATCTTTGTGCGTACTGCTGTGCGTCCCGGCCGCGTGCCGTCAGTTTCGTCTCGCCTTCATCGTATACCGCATGGCTTCGGCGACGATACTGGCGGCGCCTTCGATACCGGTCTGTCTGGTATTCAGCGTCAGGTGGTAGTTCTCGGAGGCATTCCAGGCGATTCCATAGTGTCGCTTGAGATAGCGTTTCCGGTATTCGTCCATCTTGCGGATGCGTTTCGCAGCAGCGTCGGATTCCAGGTCATCTCGTTCCATTACCACCTGAATCCGATAATCGACGGGGGCGACCACCCGCAGGTGAAGCGTGTCCGGCCGATCTCTCAGCAGCACCTGCCCGCCCCGGCCCACCAGGACCACGTTGTCCCGATCGGCGAGACGGGTTACGACTTCGCGCGTAATGTTGACGAAGGCCTCCTCGTCGGGAAAGGGCAGACCGGTATCGCTTCGTCCGGTCAGTTCCGGTACCGTGGCGGTCGCCCACCATTCGTACTCCGAAAGGCCGGTGATGGCTTCCGGATGCCCCGGTGTGAGGAACTTTCGAATCACACGCATGGCGGGATGTTCGGGGCGCTCGTCGAAGCGTTCGGCTTCTGAGACCGGGACCTGGGCTTCGTTGGCCACTTCCACCAGCAGGTCTTTGTTCATGCAGAGATAACCCAACAGGTCAGCTGCGTTCTGAGCGACCGATCGTCCGTCGCTGCCATATTCTCTTGAGACGGTAATCACACCCATGGGGAGCCTCGCTGATGTGAGATGTCAGCATCGAGCGGAAGGTGACGTTTTTCGAACATCGGCATAAGTTAGTGAGTACTTTTGATTTGTCAACCGGTTTATCAGTCCGCTGATAAAGTCGCTCTGCAGGCGAGGCCG
>JAAXHE010000349.1 GCA_012271065.1 Candidatus Latescibacterota bacterium | reverse complement strand
GTGGAGGCCGGCATCCCCGAGGACGATCCGCGAAACCCCGCGGCGCTCGCCGATTTCGTGGGCGACAACGTGGGCGACGTGGCCGGGATGGGGGCCGACATCTTCGAGTCTTACGTCGGATCCATCGTGGCGACCATCGCCATCGCGGCCACGGCGGCGCCGGCGCTGATACCCACGCTGGCCGGCAGTTCCGTGTTCGACGGCGAGGTCGTGAAGCTGACGGCCATGCAGCTGCCGCTCATCGTGGCCACCATCGGCCTGGTGGCGTCGCTGATCGGCGTGCTGGCGATGCAGGTCCTGCAGCGCTTCAGTCCCGCCGCCGCCCTCCGCTACGCTTCCTTCGTGGCCGCGGGCGTCATGTTCGCCGGCAGCTATTTCGCGGTGGACGGCATGGGCCTCTCCGAGGGCGTGTTCTGGGCGATCCTGCTGGGCGGTCTCACCGGCATTCTGATCGGCCTACTCACCGAATATTACACCGGCGGGCCCCCGGTAGGCAAAGTGGCCGAATCGTCTGAAACCGGCCCCGCCACCAATATCATCTCGGGCCTGGCCATCGGCATGCAGAGCACCTTCCTTCCGGTACTGTGCATCTGCGCCGCCATCGGGTTCGCCTATCACTTCGCCGGGCTATACGGCATCGGCATCGCGGCCGTGGGAATGCTGGCCACCGTGGGCATCACCATGGCCGTGGACGCGTACGGGCCCATCGCGGACAACGCGGGCGGCATTTCCGAGATGGCCGAACTCGGGCCGGAAACCAGGAAGATAACCGACGGCCTTGACTCGCTGGGCAACACCACAGCGGCCATCGGCAAGGGCTTCGCCATCGGTTCGGCCGCCCTCACGGCCCTGGCCCTGTTCTCCGCCTATGCGTCGACCGTGAAGCTGGAGGTGATCAACCTCACCTCGCCGATGGTGGTGATCGGCCTGTTCATCGGCGGCTCTATCCCGTTCCTCGTGGCCGCGCAGACCATGACCTCGGTGGGACGGGCGGCATTCAGGATGGTGGAAGAGGTCCGCCGGCAGTTCCGGGAAATCCCCGGATTGATGGAAGGCACCGGCAAACCCGATACCCGGCGCTGCGTGGATATCAGTACGGTCGCGGCCCTGCGGGAAATGGTACCGCCCGGGATCGTCGCCGTACTCACGCCCGTCCTGGTCGGATTCATCCTCGGCAAAGAAGCGCTCGGCGGCATGCTGGCCGGGGCGCTCTTGAGCGGCATGCTCATGGCGCTGATGATGGCCAACAGCGGCGGCGTTCTGGACAACGGCAAGAAGCATATCGAAGAGGGCAATTTCGGAGGCAAGGGCTCCGATGCCCACAAGGCCGCGGTCGTCGGCGACACCGTCGGCGATCCGCTGAAGGACACCTCCGGCCCCTCGCTGAACATATTGATCAAGCTCATGTCCGTCGTCTCGCTGGTTCTGGCGCCATTGTTAATCGATTGATTGATTTCGCACGAGACCTACCCCCTGACCCCCTTCCTGAAGGAAGGGGGAACCGTGGTTCGTCGGTGTCTTGTCCTAAAGAAAAAAAACGCGATGACGTTCTCGCGTCTACGAGAGATTACATGGGAAGGCATCAACGCACCGCTTCGCTTTTCTCCCTCTTTCCTTTAGGAGAGNNCGGGGAGAGAGGTCTGCGGGGCCGGGTGCGGGGGTTGCCTTTGACTTTGCCTTTCGTTCTTGCTTTTGCCTTTGTTTCCAGTTGACGGCTGAGAGCTGACAGCTGACAGCTTCATTTATCGCCCCGCTCGTGCGCGCCCGGTCGGGCCGCCCGCGGGCCACTAGTCCAGGGGGAGGTTCCATGTCCAAACGTTACGAACTCGCGCTCATTGTCAACCCGCAGGCGCCCGATGGCGCGGTGGACGATCTCGTCGCCCGCTTCGAACGCCTCGTTTCCGAAGGCGGCGGCCGCACGGTCGAGGTCGACCGCTGGGGCAGCCGCAAGCTTGCCTACGATATCGGCAAGCAGAACCGCGGCGACTATACGTTCATCCGGTTCGAGGCCCCGCCCGATGCCCTGCCGGAAATCGACCGCATATTCAAGCTGGACGAGTCCGTATTGCGGCACCTGGTGGTTCTGGACGAAACCCCGGTGGAGGAAGAACCGGAAGAGGTCGAGGATGACGAAGCGGATGACGGAGGAGATGAAGCCGGCGACACAGAGGAAGAGGCCGACGAAAGCGGCGACGAGAACGAGGAGGAAGCATGAACCGGTCCACCGTGAAGGTATGCAGGTTTTGCGAAGACAAGGCGTTGACGATAGACTATAAGGACGTACGGCTGATGCAGCGGTTCGTCACGGACCGCGGAAAGATCATCCCCCGGCGCGTATCCGGAACGTGCGCCCGGCACCAGCGCACCGTCACCCGTCACCTGAAACGCGCCCGCCAGATCGCGCTGTTGCCTTTTGCAACAGACAGCATGTCGTAGAAGCGGGTAGACGGTAGCCGTGAGACGGTAGATGAGGTCCTTGCCCGCTACTTCATTTCTCCTTGCCTTCGGCACGAAAAGAATCCTCACAAGGCAGGCAATCTCTCCCGTCTAACGTTTCCCCTCTCACCAGGTGGCAGGGTGGGGTGTGGTCTTCTCCCCTCTTACGTCTCCCGTCTACCCGGTTTTCTCCGCCTCTCCCGGCTTACGTCTCACCGCTTCTGAAGGGGCAGGAGGGAGGGTAAAGACCATATCACCCTATGCGGCGCCAATTCAAGAGGAATAGCTGCGGAACGCGATGATGGAACTCAGCCACAAGAAGCTTGTAGTATGGCAAGAGAGCATTGATCTGGTTAACGAAATTTATACCCTGACCGCTGAATTCCCCTCCACCGAGCTTTTTGGCATTACCAGCCAGTTGCGACGATCTGCTGTCTCAATACCGTCCAACATCGCCGAAGGATCAGCGAGATCTTCGAATTCTGAACGTAGAAGATTTCTCGAAATAGCCAGGAGTTCGTTGGTTGAGTTGGATACTCAACTTGAAATTGCACTAAACCTCCAATTGTGTTCGGAGGATGACGTTCAGTCAATAACAGAAACAATGAACCGAATGTTTGGTTTGCTGTCAGGATTGATAAGTAAAGTTTCACGTTAACCCATGCTGATAACTCAGCCATTGTTTTTACATCTTTTAAGCCGATAGAGCACTCATATCATCTCCCGTCTCCCGGCTTACGTCTACCCTCTTTAAATTATCAACCCAAACAGCCATTTGGCCAATGCGCAGATGGAAAGGTAACCACTATGAAAATCATTCTTACCGAAACGCTGGACAACCTGGGCGATGCCGGGTCCGTCGTGGATGTCAAGGACGGGTACGCCAGGAACTACCTCATCCCCCGGAATCTGGCGCTCGTCGCCAGCAGGGGCAACATGAAGGTGTACGAGGAGCTCAAGCGCCAGAAGGAAGCCCGCGACAACCGCGCCCAGCGCGAGGCCGTGGCGCTGTCGAAGAAGCTCGAAAAGGCATCCTGCACCATACCCGTCGCGGTGGGCAAGGAAGACCAGATCTTCGGCTCCGTGACCGCGCAGCACATATCCGAACATCTCGACGAGCAGGGCTTCGAGATCGACCGGCGCTTGATCCAGCTCGAGGAACCCATCCGCGCGCTCGGCGTCTACGACGTCTCCATCCGGCTTCACGCGGAGGTCAGCGCGACCGTCAAGGTCTGGGTTGTGAAGGAATAGCCCGCTAAAAAGCGGGGAGAGGGTAGACGTAAGCCGGTAGAAGAAGCCCGTGCCGATATGTGCCTCTGTCTAGCCTGCGGCATGAGAGGTAACCCTCTACGGCATGTGATCTCTTCCCTCTCTTCTTGTTTCCCCTTGTGCCTTTGTGCCTTTGTGTCTCCGTGCGAGGCCGGTTTTCCTGCTTTTCTCTCTCTTTCCTTTAGGAGAGAGGGCCGGGGAGAGAGGTCGCCTTTAGCCTCTTTCTTTCACCCGGGTGAACAAATAGTTCCATCCTTCCCCGTTTCCCATCTCCGCATATCCGACACGGTGAACCCCTCTTCGGGCCGATGAATTGCCGCTGTCCGAACCGGCGTCTCTGCCCGCATTCCCCGCCGTATACCCTTCCGGATCGTTTCTTTCCCGTCTCCGTCTGTCGGCCCTCCCGCGGGGCTCCAGGCGTTCCCTTTCCCGCTGGTATGCTATTTGCTTCCCTCCCGGCCGATGCCGTTTTCGTCGCCACTACTGTGCGGCTTCATCGGAGCGCACTGTCCTGGAGGGAGGCTTGTCATGCAGTTGCGGAGGGTTTCAGGTCCGGGTCTGGCGTTTCTGCTGGCTGCCGGCATTGCCGGCGTCTTGCATGCCCAGGAGGTCGCGGAGCCGCAGGGAATACTCATTCGCGTCGACAGGCCCGCGGACGGCGCGTGGGCCGGAATCGGCGACAGCATCCGGATTCGCGTCCTGGCTTACGACGGCATCCTCGACGAGGGCTTCCGCGTGTCCGTCGCGGATGCAAGCGTCCGCGACAAGGACGTCGGCGTTACTGCCGGCGGCGCCGTTTCACGCGGTTTCGTCTATTACAATATATATATACCGAACCCGGCCGATCTTCCGCCCGGTGTCGCGTTCGGCGACAGCGAGTCGTCGCGCGTCGACACGTTCAGGATATCCATCGCTGTCTCCCCGCGGGGCACGGCCTTCGAGTCGAAAGACGGCCGCTCGGCCAAGGTCGTGGTGGACCTCGACGCGGGTTCCCCTGGCAACGAGTTGAACAACCTGATGACGAAGTGGAAGATCACCCCGGCGTCCTCGGGCTTCGGCGCCGGCAGGGTGGGCGACGGGGTGCGGTTCGGCATCGATGCCAATCGCCCGATCCACGCCGACGTGTTCGAGTCGTTCTCCGTTGAAACGGACGGCCTGAGCTTCGACACGACGGAGGCGGGACTGATCCGGCGCGTCCGGTTCGGCATCGGAGACGAAATCACGATAGGCTTCGCCCTGAACGTGGCCGGCATGCTGAATGCGGGCGCCAGCCGCATCCGGGCGGGTGTTGTGGAAACGGACTCGGCGTTCTCCATGGCGCCGGTTTCCTTCGAATTTGCCGGGGACAGGCTGTACCGCGCGAATCTCCGAGCTTCGAAGCGGGTTCGGGAGGGCGATTTTGCCGATAACCGGCGCGTTCGGGTCGAAGCCTATCTCACGGATGCGGCAGGAAACCTGGGCGGCGTATCGATGGATGCTCAGACGGCGTCTCCCGTCAGCGCCGGGCACGGGCTTCCCGGCGTCTTCGATCCCGACAACGTGGAGTGGATCGCGGACGGGTCCCCGCCGCGGATTGCGATCGTCCACCCCCATCCTGACAGCCTGGAGGACCGGATCTCGGCGGCCTTCGCACAGACGCTGCCGGATTACAGACCCTTGCCCGGGGAGACGACCGACGTCCAGGCCGGCCGATGGCTGAAGCCGCTCGAGTTCAATCTCAGCGAGGTTCCGGATTCGATCCGGATCACCCACGGCGACAGCGCGCACGGCATCGGCAGCGGCGCCGAGGATGCGGCCCCCACCGGCGGCGATTCCACGGCCACGCTCGGTCTTCCGTGGAAATACGATGT
This sequence comes from Candidatus Latescibacterota bacterium, assembly GCA_012271065.1. The sequence goes on along the minus strand of JAAXHE010000349.1, from coordinate 26,054 downwards.
CGCGGGCGGCGTGCGGAAGGACCTGAAAATCGAGGTCTGGGACAGCCTCGGCAACGCGTCGTCGAAAACCCTCGCGGGCATCTGGTACGACGAGAAAGCGCCGGTGATCGGCAACCTGTTCCCCTCCGAAGCCTCGGCGCCGAGGGACCCTGACAACCTGGACGAGCCCACCATCAACCTGGCCGGCAAGGACCCCGTCTTCACGATCGACGAGGAGCTGGCGTCCCTGTCCGTCCGCTATATCGAGACCGGCGGCGTCGCGGGCGTCGTGCAGCGCTTCAGCCCCGGCAACCACCGGCTGGAGACCATTGGCGAACTGGTGAGCTGGCCGGTGGAGGACACGGGCTTCTACGATCGGCATCGGTACTATCTTCAGATCCTGGCGGTCGACCTCGCCGGCAACGCCAGCCTGACCGACGGCGGCACGTTCACCTTCTCCCGTGGCTTCCTGAATCCCGGCGCCGGCGCATTCAGGCTCACCGCCCTGCCGGACCAGGAGGACGCGGTCGTCGCCGGACGGGATTTCGCGATACGGATCGCCGCACTGGACACCACCCTTACACGGATCGAGGGCGCCGACGTTCTGGCGGCAACGTATAGCGCGCCGGCCGCGCTGGCGGTGATCGTCTCCGGCGAGCAGGCCCCCGCGCTCGAAGGTGTGAGCTTCGGCGGGAGGGGCGTCAGCCCGGCGCCCTCGTTCCTCCTTCCCGCGGACCTTGCCGCCGCCGGAATGGTCGCCAGGGCCGCGATTCTTGACGGCCAGGGGTGGCACGCGGGCCGGCGGGACGTCGCGTTCAGGTCCACCCGGCCGATTTTCGGCGCTGTTGTGATGGCCGCCGAGAACGCGATCGACCCCGCCACCGGCGTACACACCCTCCGCATCAGCGGCCGGCTGGACGGATTGCTGAACGTCGAGGTTGCCGAGCTCTCGAAGTTCGTCGTCGCCGCCAGGGAGGGCGAGATCCCGGGCGGCAGCGTGGCCGGTGCCTTCACGGTCAACGTGCTGCCCGCCGACGCATTCGGCAACGCGAGCATGAAGATCGACAACACCGTGGGATCGGAGACGTATGAGTCGGTGGCGGTCACCTTCAGTTCCAGCAACGCCGCGGTGACGGTGCCAGGGGGTGTGCACACGGTTGCGGCCGGCGGCGCGGATTTCGGCGCAGTGGCCGCAGATATGGACGGCAGCGCGACAATCGCCGTGCGCACTGTCGCCCGGGACCTGGTCACCGGTACGGGTGCCGATGCCGTGACCGGCGCGTTCTCAGGCAGCGTGACGGTCAGCTTCGCGCGTGAAGGCGGCACGGGTCCCGATCCGCCGTCCGCGCCCGCGAAAATCGAGGTGCAGGACTACATGGGCGTGGACGGCCACGGCGACCAGGGCGGCCTGGTGCTGATCGGCTTCCCGAAACCGGCGCGGAACGACGACGTGATTCGCTACCGGATCGAACGGGAAATCGAAACAACGCTAGAGGGGTACGATGAGGACGGAAACGAGGTACACGGCGAAGTGCCGGTAAAGAGATGGATGCACTGGGCGAGCATCATTCCGGCCGCGGACAGCGTCGGCGAAACGGGGGACTCGAACGGGGCCGTGCAGCGCGCCGTGATTCCCGCGCTGGACAACTCGGCCACCCGCTGGGGCGTCAGGTCGGTCGCCGGCGCCGCCACGGCCACGGCCGGCAAGCGCGTCTTGACGAGGGAAAGCGTATGGCGGGCGCTTCGGCTGCTGGGTATACCGCCCGGACCGGTCCTGCCGGACGGGGAACTGACGGACCGGATCAACGCGCCGAACGACTTCGCCGAGTCCGTGATTGGCGATTCCAAGGATTTGCTCTTCGTTCCCGCCAATCCCGACGTGACCGCCCTGGCGGGTGGCGCCTCTGTTCCGGAGAATATCCGGACGTCGTACGGGGGAGGCCTGCTGGTATCCGCCCGCACGGTCACTGCGGAGCCGGTTCGCGCCGTCGACAACCTCGCTCCCGCCGCGGTTACGGATGCCGCGGTCGAAGCCGCGGGCGCTGTGGCGCTGCGGTGGACACCTTCGGCCGACGACAGGACGGTCGACTTCTGGCCCTTTCGGGGCTACAACATCCCAGTCCCGGGCGTGAAGGGTTACCGGGTGATGCGGGGCCCGTCCGCGGACAAACTTGAGGAGGTCGCCGCGCTGCCTCCGGGTTCCACGCGGTTCGTGGACGGCGAGCTGCCGGACGGCGTGACGTCTCTGGCCTATCGGATCGACGCGTTTGACGACGACAACGTGACGCCGGGTCAATTGATCGCCGTGGACAATATCTCTGTCCGTGCCAGGTTCGTCGACGCCGCCGGCGACCCGGTCTACCTCATCGTGCTTCCGTCTCGGGGCGGCAGCCTTGAGGTTGACTTCGAGGACCTCGTAGCGTTCGCGAAAGCCTTCGGGTCCCGCAGGGGCGACGGGAACTACGACCCGCAGGCCGACGTGAATGACGACGGAGCGGTGGACTTTTCAGACTTCCTGACGGTGTCGTCGTCGTTCGGCCGCACGGCGACGGCCCCCGCCGGCTGATCCTCATCAGGTGACCTCGGCTGCAGGGCGACCTTATACATATATATAGTAAGGGCGCCGCCTGACTTTCCCCGCTCCTCCCCGGACCTACCCCCTGACCCCCTTCCTGAAGGAAGGGGGAACCGGGGCTCCTCTGAGTCTTTTTCCGTGAGAAAAAGCGTAGATGACGTTTTCCCGAACAGGAGCGTTTAAATCGGAAATCGTCAACGCACTGCTTTGCTTCCTCCCTCTTTCCTTTAGGAGAGAGGGNNGAGAGGGCCGGGGAGAGAGGTCTGCGTGGTGGTGGGGAGGGTTTGCCTTTCGTTTCTGCCTTTCCTTCTTCCTTCTTTCCCTTTGTGTCTCCGTGCGAGCCCAGCTCTCGTGCTTTTCACCCTCTTTCCTTTAGGAGAGAGGGCCGGGGAGAGAGGTCACTGAAAGGCGGTGAGACGGGAGAGGTTAGACGGGAGAAGAAGCCCTTGCCCCTTAATTGGTTCCTCTTCGCCTCCGGCACGATAAGAATCCTGACAAGGCAGGCAATCTCTACCCTCTTACCTCTACCCTCTCCCCGCTTTTTTCCCTTGATTTTCCCCCGCCCTTCGTCATATATTATTGTTTAGTAAGCGCATTTGCCCAGAATGCCTCCCCCTGCGGCGCAAAACCCCTCCCCTCCCTGCGCCGGGAAGGAAGCGCATCCCATGGTTGAAATGAACGTGGTCGGCGTGGCGGTGGAACCCAACACCAACCGGCCGCTGGTCTGGCTGAAGGACAGGGAGCAGCGGATCTTCCTCCCGATCTCCATCGGTAATTTCGAAGCCACGTCCATCTATATGGCTTTATACGACGAAGAACCGCCCCGGCCGCCCACCTGCGAACTGCTCCGCGCCATACTGGACGGCATGGGCGTGAAGGTCACCCGGGTGCTCATCAGCGCGCTGAAGGAAGACGTCTTCTTCGCCGAGGTCAGCCTGGATGCCGAAGGCAAAACCATCGGCGTGGATTCCCGGCCCAGCGACGCGCTCGCCCTGGCCCTCCGCACGGGCGCCCCGGTTTTCGTGGAAGACCGGGTTATCCAGGAGGCCGGGCTGCCCATCAATTCGTCCGTGGATATCGAAGTCGAAGGGGCCGAGGGCGGAATATCCGACCGGTTGACCGCCCTCAGGGCGGAACTTCGGGAAGCCGTGGCGCGTGAACAATACGAAGAGGCGGCCAGCCTGCGCGATGAAATCCAGCGCCTCGAGCATCAGATGCGCTGAAACAGGTTATTGTGGTAAGTGTTGGAAGAGCCCCTTCATATTGTGGTTGCGCGGGACATGAAAGTGCCGTAATTTACAGGTGTTTAGGATCATCAGGCATTCTTCTTTTTGCGTGAATAATAAAGTACAAAAAACACTTGACAGCCTGTTTGGTGTTGCGTATAATTAGGAACCTGTTTGCCGCATAATGTGCGTGTAAACAGCGAAATCGGCCGAATTCGCGGCCTTTTTCACCGACTATTGGAAGCGGGTTGTTGAAACCTCAAAACACGATTATTATGAGTCAACTGTGCTATCTCTTGAAGGCGGGAGACGTGGGTGTGGCTTTCGCGCATTTAAGAAGGAGGTGTAACAGGGCCGAGTGTCTACAAGAGTTCAACCTATATCCATAGCCACGTTAAGATGTTGCAGGCAAGGAACTTCTGAATTTTCCAAACGAAGGGAGGAACGCCATCACCGCTAAATTTCACAACGCTTCCGACTACCGGCATCCCCCATCGGGGGCGTTTCCGGTGTTAAAGGAGGGGCTTCACGGCGCAGCAAGGCAGGTTTATCGCAGGTTTTTCGAAGCGTCCTGTTTCACAAGGAGGTTGGCAATGCAGTTGAAAACGGTTTCAAGTCTGGGTTTGGCGTTTCTGCTGATTGTTGGAGCGGTTGGCGTGGCTTCGGCCCAGGAAGTGGCCGGCACGCAGGGTATCTTCATTCGCGTTGTCGAACCGGCCGCCAATACGTGGGCCACAATCGGTGACACCATCGAAATCCGCATCCTGTGTTACGACGGCACGCTTGACGACGGCGTCACGGTGGCGGTGGCCGATTCCGGCGTTGCGGACACGGACGCCGCAGCGGGCAAAACCATTTATTTTCATCAAGACTTCCCAGCTAGCGGCGACGGATTTAGAGATGGAACGGAAGTCGACACTTTCACGGTTAAGTTCGCAGTCGATTACAACGCCGATCACGAATCAGCGAACGACCATTCCGTGAAGGTCGTGGTTCAATCAAAGACAAAAGGCACGGATCCGTTGAACAACCTGATGACGGACAAGAAAATCACGCCCGCCACCGCCGGCTTCGGGGCCACCCGTGTGGGTGACGGGGTGCTGTTCGGCATCGACGGCGCCCGCCCGCTGGTTGATGGCGTGTTTGAGAAAATTTCGCTCGATATCGATCCGGAAGCGGCGAGCACCGATACGAACGACATGGGCGCAATCAACCGGGTGATGATCAACACCGGCGATGAAGTCAAAATCACCCTGGAACTGAATACCGCGAGCATTCTCAACGTCAAAGCAGACAGAATCGAAGTTGGTATTGTTCCGTCCGACTCGATTACTGACAGGGCTGATCCTCATACGCAAGCCGCGCGGGCTGAGGTTTTCGAGAAAGCAGCCCTGGTCAAGTTCACGCTGCGTGGTGATAAACTTTACATCCCGGCTCCGAGCGTTTCAGGAGAGATCGAAGCAGGGACGTTTGCCGATAACCAGCGGGTCGAAATCTTCGCCTATCTCGTGGACCTTGCCGGTAACGTGGGTGGTGACAACAAAGAGCCGATTGCTTCCGATTGGAAAGCGCTTCACGGGCTCCCCGACACAGTAATGGTGTCAGATGTAGAGGACTTGGAGATTGTCGCCGACGCGACCGCGCCCACAATTACGGTAGATCATCCCAATCCGGATAGTATCGCGGCCGGATCGGCGGATCCCCGGATCTCGGCGGATACCACGCAGACGCTGACTGACTATACGTTGCTGCCGGGTGAAATGAAGGGTGTGCAGACCGACCGCGTGCTGAGCCCGATCGATTTTAAACTCAGCGAATTTACGGACACCGTGAAGATAAGCCACGGTGACAGCAGTTTCTCCCGCGCTGTTGCTCCTGATTCGACCGTCACGGTAGCATTCCCTGCGTGGGCGACTGACCCGGATTCTCTCGCGGAGAATTATGAGGCCGCGGGCGGAACGACGGCGGACCTGACGATCGAGGTCACGGACAGCCTCGGCAACACGTCGTCACTGACCATTGAGGACATCACGCTCGATGGGAACCCGCCGAAAATCACCAATTTGTTCCCTACCAACGCCAACGCGCCCAAGGACGCGGACAACGACGATGAGCCCACCATCAATATCGTCACCAAGGACCCGTCTTTCCAGATCAACGAAGAACTGGATTCGCTGTCCATACGTTATCACGAGGCGGGCGGTGGGACAGCCATCGAGCAGGGCTTCGGCCCGGGCAACGTCCGCCTCGAACAGGTGGACAAACTGGTGACCTGGCCGGTGGGCGATACCACCTTCGTCGAGAGCCAGCGATATGAATTGGAGGTTGTGGCTTTCGACCTTGCAGGCAACGCCAGCGTGGAAAAGGGCGAGACGCTCACGTTCACCAAAGGCTTCATGAACCCGAACGCCGACGAGTTCAAGATTGTCGACTCCCCGGATCAGAGCGACAAAGTCGTCGCCGGTGTGGACTTCACGATGCGGCTATCGGTCCTCGACACGATGCTCTCGCGCATTGAGGAATCCGACGTCCGCGCGGTGACCTATCATACCCCGTCGGCGCTGGCCGTGATCGTTTCCGGCGATCAGGCCGCCGCGCTTGACGGCGTGACCTTCGGCGGAACCGGCGTGTCCGCCGCGCCCTCGTTCGCGCTTCCCGCGGAATTGGCGGAGGCGGGTATGGTGGCAAGGGCCGCCATTCTGGACGGCGACGGATGGCACGCGGGTCAGCGCGACGTCACGTTCAAATCCGAGAAGCCGCTCAGCGACGTGACCGTTATGGCGGCTGAGGGCTCGATCGACCCCGCCACCGGCGCGTACACCCTCCGCATCAGCGGCGAGCTTGACGCGAAGGTGACCGTCGAGGTTGCGGAGTTGTCTAAATTCGTGGTCACGGCCATGGAAAACAACCTTTCGTCCAGCAATGTGGCTGGCGCTTTTACGGTCAACGTGCTGCCGACCGACGCATTCGGCAACGCAAGTATGAAACAGACCAATACCGTGGGCGCCGCTACCTATGAATCGGTCGCCGTCAACTTCAGTACCAGCAACATCGCCGTCACCGTGCCCACCGGCCAGCAGATGGTCGCTGCCGGCGGTACCGATTTCGGCGCGTTGGCTGCCGACCTCGAGGGCAGCGCCACGATCACCGTTCGCACGTCCGAAGCCACCTACACCGTCGGCGATGAGGCCAATCAGACGCTGGCCGGCAGCGTGACGGTGACCTTCGCGCCCGAAGGCGGTCCCGGGCCGGATCCGGGCGCGCCGGCTGCGGTCGCTTCCGTGACGGTTCAGGATTACATGGGCGCGGACGGGCAGGGCGATGAGGGCGGGATGGTGATGATCAGTTTCCCCAATTCCTCGCAGCACGAGGGTGTGGTTGCGTATCAGATCTGGAGGGAGGTTGACGTCACCACCGGTCTGGATGATGAAGGCAACATGATCGAACTCGAGGAGCCCGTGAAGCAGTGGGTGTCCTGGACGAGCATCGGCTTCGCCGCCGACAGCGGCGACAATATGGGCGACGCGAACGGCGACATGCAGCGCGCGGTGGTGCCTGCGATTGACAACGTGGCCACCAACTGGGGCGTTGTGTCTGTGGGCAGCGCGGGACCCTCCGATCGGACCACGGCCAGCAAGCGCGTGTTCACGAAGGAAAGCATCCGGCAGACGCTGCAGTTGCTGGGTATGCCCGAGGCGGAGCTTCTGACGGAGGAGGAGCTGAGCAATCAGTTCAACGCCCCTGAAGACTACGTCAAGGCCCTCATCGGCGATCGGAAGAACGTGATCTTCGCGCCCGTCAATCCCGACGTGAGCGCGCTGATGGGCGGCGCCTCCGTTCCGGCGAACATCCGGACGGCGGGTCACGCCACGGCGGGCGATCTGCTGTTGTCCGCCCGCACGGTCACGGAGGAGCCGGTCGCAGCCGTTGACAACATCGCTCCCGCCGCGGTTACCGACGCTTCCGGCGACGGCGCCGGCGGGGTGGTGCTGCGTTGGACGGCTTCGGCGAATGACGGCATGGTAGGCTCCATTCCCTATCGTGGCTACAGCGTCCCGATCCTGGGTGTGAAGGGCTACAGGGTGATGAGAGGCGCGTCTGCCGACGCTCTTGAGATGGTCGCCACGCTGGCTCCGGGATCCACCCGGTTCACCGACGACAACCTGCCTGACGGCGTTACCACGCTGGTCTATCGGATCGACGCGTATGACGATAACAACGTGACGATGGGTCAGGCGATCACGGTCGCCGACATCTCCATCCGCATGAAGTTCGCGGATGCCGATGGCAACCCGGTCTACCTGATGGTGCTGCCGTCGCAGGGCGGCGACCTGGAGGTAAACTTCGAAGACTTCGTCGTCTTTGCGGCGGCTTTCAACAGCCGGAAGGGCGACGCCAACTACAATCCGCAGGCCGACGTGAACGACGACGGCGCGGTGGACTTTTCCGACTACGTAACGGTCGTAGCGACATTCGGTCACACGGCGGTGCCGCCAGCCGGCAGCAAGCTGGCGGTCGCGCCGCAGCGCCCGGGTGTGAACCCCGATACGGAGATGACGCTCGAGTTGACCGGCGAGAAGGTGCTGGTGGGCGAGACGATCTCGGTGACGGTCTCCATGGCCAACGCCAGAGCGTTGAACGGCTACGGTCTGGAACTGGCGTATGACGCCGACAAATTTGAGTTCGTCAGCGCCGTACCCGCCGAGAACGACTTGCTGAAGTCCGAAGGCGACGAGACGCCGCTGTTCAAGAACTGGCCGGAAGAGGGTCGGGTCTCGGTGGTCAACGCCATTATCGAGTCGGGTTCCGTGAGCGGCGAGGGCGCGCTGGTGACCTTCACGTTCAAGGTTCTGAGGGAGTTCGAGGACGTCGCACGCTTCGAGATCGCGCGGGGCGTGGTGTTCGACGCGGATCAGTTGCAGAACCCGGTGGTGACGCTTGGCGCGCTGGACGTGCAGAGCACGCCCACCGAGTTCGCGCTGCATCAGAACTATCCGAACCCGTTCAACCCGCAGACCAACATACCGTATGACCTGGCCGAAGGCGGGGACGTGGTGCTTCGGATCTACAATCTGCTGGGCCAGGAGGTTCGGACGCTGGTGCGCGAGCGGCAGGCGCCCGGCCGGTATACGGTGCAGTGGAGCGGAACGGACGACCGTGGCGTATCGGTTTCGAGTGGAATTTACTTCTATCAGGTCTCGGTTGCCGGTAAGTTCCAGGATGCCAAGCGGTTGATGTTGCTCAAGTAGTCGTAGTCAGGAAGGGGTAGGAGGTATGGGAGGCCCTCCGGGGCCCTCCCATACTTCACGTTTGCCTTCTGGAGCGAGCATTTTAAATTCTGGAGCGGAGAAACACACACACCGACAAGGAGAGGCGAGATGTATAGAGTTAAACCGATTTCAGGCTTCGTCTTCGTTACGGTTGCCGCTTTTCTTGTGGCCGTCACTACTGGGGGGGTTGAAGCAGGAGAGTTGGCCGACAAGAAGTTGCTGGTCGATACCGTGTTTGGTATGGCGGATGCTGATGACAAATTGAACGAGGGCGTCAATACGCTTGCCCCCGTGGCTGCCGGCGACACGGTGAAGGTCGAGTTGTTCATAGATGAGGGTGACAGCGCGCAGGTAGTAGGTGCCGAGGTCAAATTTGCCGACGGCAATATGGACATGATGTTCGACCAGAGCTGGAAGGTAGTTGGTGTGAGTTCAATTGTCCCGGAAGCGCCTGGCATTTCTCCAAAAATCGACGACGACAACTTTTCCTTGTTGTCTCTCGCGCCGAATACGGTTCCCGACAACGGTTATTTTGCCACCGTGAAGATCGTCGCGCTGGCGGATATTGGCGAGGGGGTCTCCTTTAACGTAAAATCCGCAGTTGTGCTTAACGGCCCGTCAATGGGGGCGGCCGAAGACGATACCTTGGATGTCTCCGAGGCCATCGTGACCTTCGCCATACCCACGGGCCCCAGCGTGGTCGGTATGGGCGATATGTTGATGGGCGGGAATATGCTTCAGATTCCCGCCGACGGCGGCAGCGTCTCCGTAAAGGTTGAACTGAAGGATGTCGAATCCGATACGCCGAGCGTATCCTGGACGGTAACCACACAGGGTAGCGGCACGCTGACGGTTCTGGACGCGGACGGCAACATGCTGGAGCTGGACGCCCAAATGATGGTGGCCGGGCCGACGTCGCTGGAGCTGAAGGTGACCGGCGGGAGCCTGCAGGTGACGGTGAAGGCCACCGTGAACGACGAGGACACGTTACCGGTGACGTTTACGTTTACACAGTTGAACCCGGCCGAACTGGCCTCCTTCGACGGCGCGTTACAGAACGATGGGGTCGTGCTGAACTGGTCCACCGTTTCGCAGACGAACAATGCCGGCTGGCGGATCACGCGCAGCGTCGACGGCGAGACCTTCGAGGCCGTCGGCAACTTCGTGCAGGGCGCGGGCACGGCCGATGCCCTGATGAACTACAGCTTTGAAGACAAGGACCTGCCGGGCGTGGAGAAGGTTTACTATCGCCTGGAACAGGTGGACCTGGACGGCTCGATCTCACAGTCGAACGTCATCGAGGTGCTTCTGGGCGCCCGGATGCCGTTGCCAACCGAGTTTGCGGTGAACGTCTATCCGAACCCGTTCAACCCCAGCACCACGATTTCATACGAACTGCCCGAGTCCGCTCCGGTTTCGGTCGTGATTTACGACGTGCTGGGCCAGCAGGTGCGTCACCTGATCTCGCAGTTCAACGCGGCCGGTCGCTACTCGGTCCAGTGGGACGCGCGCGATAACCAGGGACGCGGCGTTGCGAGCGGCGTTTACATCGCCAAGGTCGACGCCGGAACCACCACGCTGTCCCAGAAGATGTTGCTGCTCAAGTAATCGCAGCCGCGCTGATGGAGAAACGAAGAACCGCCGAACCTCCCGTTCGGCGGTTTTTTATTGAGTTCTCAAAGGCAGTTATCAGCCGTCAGCCAAAAGCAAAATGCAGAGGCAAGGTCAGAGGCAGCCCCTCCACCCCGCAGACCTCTCTCCCCGGCCCTCTCTCCCAAGGGAGAAAGGGAGAAAAGACGGATTTCGTGTGCCGGTTGTCAATAGACACTCTTATTGACTTGCGAGAGTCCCATTGCAAAGGTGACAGATGTCAAAGTTACCCCCACTTCTTCCTTCTTCCTTTAGTTAGGGGGTGAGGGTGCAGGTCCCGCACGATCAATGCGTTTCACAATTGGCGGCCGGGGGTACGGGGGGTTTGTTCGCGGCAAACGGCCGCCGCTCACCAGCAGCCTCGGACGCGAGAACCACGCGTCCCCTGTTGTTCCGATAAACCATTGGAACAACAGGTCACCCGCTACGCGGGCGGAGGCAGGGCAGTGTGAAGGTGTGTTATTATTTGCTCGGAGGGTCACCCGCTACGCGGGCGGAGGCAGGTTCTCCGTGGTTGATGCGTCCAGCGCATCTGCCCGGAACTACTGAAGGGTCGGCAGGCCACAAAAATCCGGTTAATGCCTCCGGAGTGATTCACGGAAAAACCGGGCCCCTGCCGAAGGGCGCGGTTCTTTCAAAAGCGGGTAGAGGTAAGAGGGGAGAGGTTAGAGGGCCACACCGCGCCCCACCACCTGGTGAGACGCAAGACGTGAGACGGGAGAGATTTCCAGCCTTGAAAGGATTCTTCTCGTGCCGGAGGCAGAAAGGAAACACACACCGGGCAAGGATATCATCTACCGTCTAACGTCTACCCTCTACCCGCATTTTTTCTACCGTCTACCCGCTTTGTTTCTCCCGTCTTACGTCTCCCCTCTCACCGATTGTAAGGAACGGAACGCCCCCATCTTCGTTTAAGAGATTAGCGGTTAAATGTCGTCCACGCTTTTTTTCAAGGAGAAGACACCGAGGATCCCGGGTTCCCCCTTCCTTTAGGAAGGGGGTCAGGGGGTAGGTCGTTGTAGACAGGGAAAACAGGAGAACCGTATGAGAAAGAGGATCACATTTCTTACCGCAATCCTGCCGGTGCTGATCGCGTCGGACGCATTTGCAGGCGCTTGGACCCAGAAGAAGGGCGGCTACTATCTGAAGCTGTCGGGCGGATACCTCAATACGACACAGGATATCAACGCCGCGGGGGACAAGGTCCTGAAGGACGGTGAGGGTGAATTGCGGGATGTAAACATGACGGCCTATATGGAGTACGGGATTACGGATGAGCTGACCCTTGTTGCCACGGCCCCGTACAAGATCGTGAAGGATACCCGTACGTTCCAGACGGGAACCGCGCTGGATAGGCGGTGGGGGTTCGGCGACGTGGAGGTGCGTATGCGCCGCCTGCTGTGGAACAGGGACTTCGTGGCGTCCGTGGCCGCGGGCGGGAAGATCCCCACGTGGTACGAAGAAGACGAGAGTACGCGGGTGCCGTTGAGCTCGAAGAAAATTGACGGAGACGCGCGCCTCCTGGTCGGAAAATCGCTATACCCGCTTCCTGGCTACGTCACCGGGGAGATGGGGTACCGGGTGCGCGGCGGGACGTTCAGCAATGAGTGGTTCTACACGCTGGAGGCCGGTATTACTTACGACCGGGTCCTGATCAAGGGGTTCATCTCAGGCATCCGGACGTTCGGCGACTGCGAGCCGGCGGATGAAGTGGATCTCATCGGCGACCAGAACATCCTGAAGATCTCCCCGGGAATCATCTATAAGCTGAACTCGAGGGTGGAGCTGAGCGTGGACCTGATCCACATCGCGTCAGGATGCAACACCACCGCCGGCAATACATTCTTCGTCGGCGTGGCCCTGAAACGGTAGTCGGTTTCCTCGGTTCATCACAGCCACGCTTTTTAGTCCTTATGCACACGTGTCGAAGATCTGATTCGTTTCCCCTCACCGGTTGGCGTCTTGCCCTTTTGTGCCTTTTGTGGCCAATTTTACGGTTGTTCTTTTCGAATTGACGAATATCGTGGTCAATAGCGGATGATTGAAAAGAGGAGGATTCTATCGATGGCGAATATAAAGATTCCAAAGGGATGGGAGATGCCGGAGAGCGAAGCCACGTCGGAAGACGTGTACGTGAACCGGCGGAAGTTCCTGAAAGCGGCGGGCGCGGTTGGCGCGGCGGGCGTGCTGGCGGGGTGCGGGAGCGAGCGGGTGTTCGAGCCGTTCGAGCCGGAACCGGGCACGACCGACGATGACAAGGAAGAGGAAGAAGAAGAGAAGGAAGAGGAGGAGGAAGAAGAGGAGGAAGAAGAGGAGGAAGAGGAAGAAGAGATCGTCCCGGCGTACCCGGCTCAGACGAATCCGAAATTCTCGGAGCTGGACCGCAACCTGACGAATGAAGCGATTGCCGGCGGATACAACAACTATTACGAGTTCACCCGAGGGAAGACGGGTGTCCTGGAGAAGGCGGAAAAGTTCGTGATCAATCCGTGGACGCTGGAGGTCAAGGGGCTGGTCAGCAATCCGCTCACCCTGGATTACGACGCGCTGCACCGCAGGTTCCCGCTGGAAGAGCGGCTCTACCGCCTCCGCTGCGTGGAGGCGTGGTCAATGGCCATTCCCTGGACGGGATTCCCGATGAAGGCGTTGATCGACGCCGTGGAGCCGCAGGCCGGCGTCACCCACGTCAAGTTCAACACGTTTATCAATCCCGATCAGGCGCCCGGCCAGTTCGACCGCCCCCAGTGGCCGTGGCCCTATCAGGAAGGGCTCCGAATGGATGAAGCGATGAACGAACTCACGTTCGTCGTCACGGGCATCTACGGCCACGAGCTCCCGAAGCAGCACGGCGCGCCTGTCCGGCTGGTCATCCCGTGGAAATACGGGTTCAAGAGCGCGAAATCGATCGTGTCCATCGAGTTCGTGGCGGAACAGCCGGCCACGTTCTGGAATGAACTCGTACCTAAGGAGTATGGATTCCTGGCCAACGTGGAGCCCGATGTGCCACATCCGCGCTGGTCGCAGAAAACGGAGCGGTTCATCACAACCGACGTGTCGAAGCCGCTCGTGCGTCCCACGCTTCTGTACAACGGGTACCAGGAATTCGTGCAGGATATGTATGGCTGAGGCGGGGGTCAGCGGCGGGAATCGAAATGATCATAGACGTCAACGCGTGGGTGGGGCACTGGCCCTTCCGGCAGTTGCGCCACAATACGGTGCAGGGCCTGCTGAGGCTGATGGACCGCAGCGGGATCGACCGGGCGGTGGTCGCGTCAATCCACGGGGTATTCTACAGGAACCCTCATTCGGCCAACGAGGAGCTGGCCAGGCAGGTGATGCGCCACCGGGACCGCCTGATTCCGTTCGCCACGCTGAATCCGGCGTACGCGGGTTGGGAGGAGGACCTGCGCCGGTGCGCCGAAGACCTGGAACTGTGCGGGATTCGCCTGTATCCGCAATATCACGGATATGAACCGGATTCCGACGAGGCGCTGGACTTTCTGGATGCCGTTGCGGACCGGGGTTGGCCCGTCCAGGTGCCGATGCGCATTGTGGACCGGCGGCAAAGGCATCCCTGGGATCTGGCAGATGACCTGAAGCCGGCGACGTTTCGCCGGCTTTTTAATTTGCGGCCGCATATTCGCTGGATGATTTTGAACGGCGCCGGCTTCACGGGGCGCATATTGCCCCCGGACGTCCGCTTCCTGGTGGACGTCTCCCGCCTCACCGCAGTATTGGAGCGCAGCATCCAGGGACTTACGCAGGCCTGGGGCAACGGGTGCCTCGCCTTCGGCTCGGGCATGCCGTTCAACACCCCCGCGCCGGCATTGCTGAAACTGCAGATCCTGGACGCGCCCGACGAAGTCAGGGAAGCCATCGCCTGGCGCAACGCCGACACCATGCTCCGCAGACCTCTCTCCCCGGCCCTCTCTCCCGAGGGAGAGAGGGAGAAAGGCCAGGTCTAGCGTGCCGGTCTTCAGTCTACCTATCGCAGTCGGTTGTAATCCTGCTTAATCGGCCTTTAATCCTGCTTAATCCCGGTCCGGTTTTGATCTTCCTCATTCTCCGAACGCCCTCGAAAAAATCGTAAAATCCCCGAATCCGACGGTCCCGTCGCCGTCCAGGTCGAACCTCGGATCGAAGTCCGCATCCGCGGACGTGCTGCCGAACGTTGACCGTTTCTCAACAGCCGGACATCGAGCGAATAGTTTTCCGAAACCCGCTGCTCGCGGGAAAAAGCGATGTCCATGCTGAATCGGTTGTCTACGACCTGCGCGATGAAACGCGTGTCCGACAATCCCCAGGGCGCTTCGGTATCCCCGTCGAACGTGGAAAAACTGAACTCGATATGGGATACCGCCGGATCGGATATGGCGCCGACAACCCGCACCGGTTGACCGATCCGGAATTCGATGGGCAACGGCGCGTCGAGTCGGATGCCTTCGAAGAAATCCACGGGGAGCAGGACGGGTCCCTCTCCCTGCGTCACAACGAAGGGACTGAAGGAGTCCTGTGGAAGCGCGAAGCTCGTATCTCCCCGCTGTCTGTTGATCGCCAGCTGATGAACGCCGGCTTGAGCGTGGGTGAAGAGGACCGTCTTGCTGAATCGTCCGTTGTTCACCGGCGCCTCGAAGTGTACGGACTTGTCGATATCCTCATGCCAGAAGCTGAAGGTGATTGCAGTCAGCGACGGATCCGATACCGCGCCGTAAATCCGGACAAACAGATAGGCGGCGCCACGGACGCCCGGGTCACCCACCGATCCGCGCATGCAGGGCAGCTGGCGGATTCAAGCCGGGAACGCGCCCAACCGTCGAATTGGAGGCGCCAAAATCGGCAGTCACGGAGAAACTGTACGGACGTTCCAAGCCGAATCCGCCGCTTTCCAGTCTGGGGTTTGTAGAATAGAGGACCAATACATAGTCATTTGTTGAGAAATCAAGGGTCAAGGTCGTTGAAGTCTCGGCGATTTCCACAGGCATCGGCTCACCGATTTCCTGGGCGGGAAGCGTCTGAAAACCGGCCAACAACAGCAGGAACAGGTAGCTGAGAAGCCTCATCTTTCGCCTCTATTATGATCTGGACGGCACGCAGGTCGCTTGGAACCGCTATGAACGAGAGGCTAACGTGTGCCGATACCATCATGTTCCAATGGGGAGAAAAACGCCATCGGATCTGTTATACGGCAACTCTGTTGGCACAAAATTTGCAGACGTGTCGCCACTGTCCAACAATAACCGGCAATTTGCACGCTGTTGTCAAGTAATATTGCTGAAACAAAGCAGAAAATCCACTGAGTTCTCGATATTTCCTGATCTGTCACGGTCAACGATACTCAATCCCGAAGTTGGCCTGAGAACTGCATCGATGTCGGACGCGAGAAACCAAATGGGAGAACTTCGTGCGCTTACCGGCAGAATCATCGGCTGCGCGATGGCGGTGCATTCCGCGCCATCCCATCCTCCCGCAAATCCCGTTAGCCACTGTCAATCCTCCATAGTCTCTTTATGGTTTTAATCAGCTTTTATCATAGTAATCACACGAATCACGGTACGGGTTGACATTCCAAAACCACCGGGCTATACTTATGCACATTATCGCCTGCACGCAATCACCGCATATCGAAGATATGGGAGGAAGCAATGAGCCGCTTGCTCTACGTGTTTCTCGGTTGGCTTCTGTTTTTTCCGGCGGAATCGGCATTTGCAGAAAAAGTAGCGCTCAACTTCGTCTACAAATCGGGACAGTCGAACCTCTACAAGAACTCCTGGACCTTCGAGTACTACAGCGGCCGCGCCGACATGATCGATGACGACAAGACGTCCGGCACGGTCGACGTGCGGATGTACGGAAAATGGAAGAGCAGGGAAGCGGTCAGCGCGATCGAACCGACCGCCGCGACCGTCACGGCGACGGTTCAGGACGCGGAAAGCACGGTAATGGAAGACCGCGTTCAGATCAGCGAGAGCAACTTTCCTTATCTGCTCAATATGTTCAACGCCCGGAACTTTTTGTGGAACGTGACCGCAGATGGCAACGTGACGGGATTCAAACCCGGCTTCAAGTCGTACGAGGTGCGCCGCGCAGCCGCCATCACCGATTTGCAGCAGCTCTGGGTACCGGAGATTCATCCGGTCCTGCCCGAACGGGAGGTCGGATCGGGAGATTCCTGGAACGGGATTCGCCGCCATGAAATTGTTATCCCGGCGCTGCAGGATAAAGGATCGGTGGAAGTCAACAGCGTTTACGTTCTGAAGCGTCTGACGAAGAAGAAGGGTCGCCGGGTCGCCCTCATCGACGAGACCCGGCAGATGCGGTACCGGGGATGGATATTCTCCAACGCGGTGTCGATTTTGGTCGAAGGCACGGGCGAGGGTAAGGGAAAATGGACCATCGACGTGAACCGGGGGCTTGTCATCGCGCATGAAATCAAGGTGTCGTTCAAAGAGGTGGACGTCACCGTGATCAGAGGCAACGTCAAGGTCGAGAACGCGGGCGCCAAAATGAAGTTCTCCTTCAAACGCGAAATGGACGATTAGGGTTTACAAACGCCTGGATTCCGGAGGTGAGCGCCATTAACGGCCCGAACGAAGAACCTCGCCAGCGAAAGTCGCCGGACGACTTTCTGCAGGACTACGTGGACATGCAGCACACGTTCCGGTCGCTGTCCATAATCGACCAGATACTGATGTCGATGGACGAAAAGGACAAACGCCGTCCCCTGCTCTACCATCTCCGCCGGCAGCTACAGGAAGACGAGATTACGTTCGAGGAAGCAAGGCGGACCATCGTTGAGATGGAGGCCGCTCTCGAGAAAGTGACGGCGCCGGCCAACCGGGTGGGCACCCTTCTGGAGGCTCCCGGCGATGGGGTCGCCTACATCAGCGTGGGCGGTTCGGAATATTACGCCAACGTCGATTCACGGCTGGAACAGGAGGCGCTGAAGGTGGGCACGAGGGTGCTGGTCAACGACGCGTTCGCCATCGTCGGCGACCTCGGCTATTCCTTTTCGGGTCAGGTCGCAAAGATATCCGACGTGCTCGAAGACGGGCGGCTGCGGGTCGGACAGGAACCGGGCAGTCAGGTCACCGTGCTATCCCGTTCGAGCGACCTCATGCCGGCGTCCCTGAAGGCGGGCGACGAGGTCCGCGTTGACCCGAACTTCCGCGTGGCTCTGGAACGTATGCCGGAAAAGGAGGCGAAAGATTATTTCCTTGAAGAGATTCCGAACCTGCCATGGGAAAAAATCGGCGGTCAGGACGAGGCCATCCAGGCCATCAAGGATACGATCGAGATGCCGGCTTTGCATCCGGACCTGTTCTCCAGGTTCCAGTACAGCGTTCCCAAGGGCTTTCTGTTGTACGGCCCGCCGGGCTGCGGCAAGACGCTGATCGGCAAGGCAACCGCCTACAACCTCGTCAAGCAGGCCCAGCAGGAGGCCGGTCTGAACCTGAAGGAATGTTTCATGAACATCAAAGGGCCCGAAATCCTCAATATGTGGCTCGGCGAGTCCGAACGCCAGGTCCGGGAGATTTTTTCCCGGGCGCGGGAAAAGCGCAAGGAGGGTTACCTGCCGGTGGTGTTCATCGACGAGGCGGAATCGGTCCTCGGCACGCGCCGGGCCATGCGGTCGCACAGCATTTCGAATACCGTCGTGCCGATGTTCTGTTCGGAGATGGATGGCATCGAGTCGCTGCAGGACGTGGTGATCATCCTGGCGTCGAACCGCCCGGACCTGATCGATCCCGCGATATTGCGACCGGGAAGGATCGACCGGAAGATCAAGGTGAGGCGTCCCGACAGGTACGGCGCGCTCGATATCCTCAAGATCTATCTGACGCCCGATCTCCCGATCGACCGGAAGACGATGGGAGAACACGAGGGGGATGCCGCCGCGGCCGTGGACGCGCTCGTGGCGCGCACGGCGGAAGAGATCTTCTCGAAAAGGGACCATACGAGATTTCTGGAAGTGACCCTCCGAAGCGGCCGGAAGGACGTCCTCCGCCGGGGGGACCTGGCCAGCGGGGCGATCATGGAATCCATAGTGAGAAGGGCGAAAGAGATGGCCATCCGCCGGTCCATCGCGTCCGGAGTGGAAGAGGGCATATCCCAGGACGATCTGCTCCAGGCAGTCGAGACCGAATACACGGAGAACGAGATCTTCCCGCCCACGGATAACACCGAGGACTGGCTCAAGCTGCTCGATTACGACCCCGAAAACGTCGTGCGGGCGTCCCCCATTCGCCCTGGGCGGGAAACCAGCCGGCGTGGCCAGCGGATCGTATAGCAAAGAACGGGAAGACGTGAGCCGGTAGACGGGAGAGACTTCCTGCCTTGTGAGGCTTCTCTTCGTGCCGGAGGCAAGGAGGGATAAATTAGCCGGCAAGGATTTCTTCTACCGTCTTACGTCTCCCGTCTACCCGCCTTCAGGGGGTAGGTCTCGCCCCATCCTGCATTTCACAGCTAGCGACCGGGGGTATGGGGGGTTTTTCCGTGCTGATCCGTCCAGCGCATTCGCATTGTTACACCTGAAGGATTGGTAGGCCACCCAAATCCCATTTCATCCTCTGAAGTGATTCACGGAAAAACCGGCTCCGCGCCGAGCGGCGCCCTTCTTTTTCGCCCTTTTTCTTGGGCGCAGCAAGAAAAAGGGCAAGGGAATAGGGGACGTTTTGGGGTAGCGAAAGTTCCCAATCGCTCCGAAAAAAAAGAACGTCCAATATCGCCTTTGCCCAACTACAACAAGAGATACTGAGAAAGGTCTATGAATCGACTTTTCGGCCTTGAAACGGAGTACGGGATCACGATAGACGGGGTGGAGAGGATCGACGTGGTGGAAGAGTCGATGCAGCTGATCCGGTGCTACCTCAGGGGTGAGTTCACGCCTCTATGGGACTATCAGCTGGAGAACCCCCGCAAGGACGTGCGGGGGTTTGAAGTTGAATCCCTTTTGAACGATACCGACGAGAAGGTCCACCTTCAGCAAGACCGCCAGCGAAAGGTGCCGCTGGAGGAGTTGAAGAGCGACCTGATCATCCGCAACGGCGCCCGTTTCTACAATGACCACACCCATCCTGAATACTCCACGGGCGAGTGCCTCAGCCTCTTCGAACTGGTGGCGCAGGACCGGGCGGGCGAGCGGATCGTGGATATCTGCGCGCGTCGGCGCACGGAGATGCTGTCCGAGGGGGTGGTGCGGATCTACAAGAACAATACGGACTTCGAAGGCCACAGCTACGGGTGTCACGAGAATTACCTGATGGACCGCGGGACGCCGTTCGATCGAATCGTAAAGGGCCTGGTTCCCTTCCTGGTTACGCGTCAGATTTACGCGGGCGCGGGCAAGATGGGCGTGGAACGCGGCGACAGAGCGTCCATCTATCAGCTCTCACAGCGGTCCGAATTCTTCGAGGTGATCGCCAGTGTCGACACCATGCACAAACGGCCGCTTATCAACACCCGTGACGAACCGCACGCGGACGCCGGCCGGTACCGCAGGCTTCACGTGATCCTCGGCGACTCGAATATGTCGGAATACGTCACGGCGCTGAAAGTCGGGGCCACCGCCCTTGTGGTGGCGCTGGTTGAACAGGACGATCTGCCAGGCGTGGTCCTGAAGGATCCGGTTGCGGCGCTGAAGGACGTGTCGCGAGACCAGAGCTATCAGTGGCTGGTGGAGATGGACCGCAAAACCAGCCGTCTGGTTCCGGCCGTTGAGGTGCAGCGGATGTACCTGGCGTTGGCGAAGGAGCGGTTCGAAGGCCGCGACGTGGAAACGGACTGGGTACTGAACGCCTGGAAGGAGATGCTGGACGGCCTCGAAAGGGATCCCATGGCCCTGGTGGGTATCTGCGACTGGGTCAGCAAGAAGTGGCTGCTGGACTGCTTTCGTGAGGCGGAGGGACTTTCCTGGGACAATCCGGACGACCTGGCCTGGCTTCAGAGCCAGGATCTGGAGTACCACAACGTGGACCGGGAGGCCGGGCTGTATTTTCTGCTGGAAGCGCAGGGGAAGATGGTCCGCCTCATCGACGACGATCGCATCGAGGAAGCGATGTCCGTCCCGCCTGCCGACACCCGCGCCTGGTTCCGCGGACGATGCCTTGAGAAGTTCGGCCACGACGTCAAATCAGTCAACTGGGACCGGATCGTCTTCTTCCGGAACGGAGAACAGCGTTCCGTGGATATGAAGGATCTGGTTGATGGGGAGAAGGTCGCGTATTATAATAGGACGTTGGATCGCTCGGATGAACTGGATGAGTTCCTGAACGCGCTTGGGTCATGACCTCGGGCCCCCCGCGTGTAGAGGAGGTTGCTATGAAGAGAGATCTGGCCGGTTTTGAACGGCGGACCCGGCGGCCTGAAGCCCCCGACGGGGGACCGGACGACGGGAACGACGGGCCGTCCCGACCGGACGTCGATCGTCCGGATACCCGCGACCTGCTGCGCCGCATGCGCCGCGTGGACCCGAATCAGGCGCGACGCTACCGGCAGCGCACGGGCGAGTGAGCCTATGGGCGCGGGTGGAGATTTTCTGGATCTGCTGAAGGCTGAGGGATACCGGCTGCCCGGCGCCGACCTGAAGAAAAACGCGCCGGGTAGCGCGGCGTCCCTTCCGTTTCAACCCACCGAGGGCACGACCATCCTGGCCCTTCGCTACCGGGATGGCGTCCTCATTGCGGGGGACCGGCGGGCCACCGCCGGCCACACCGTGCTTTATGACCGAGCCGACAAGGTCATCGATATCGACGCGTTTTCGGTGATGGCCATTTCCGGATCGCCGGCCATGGCGTACGAAATCGCCCGCATCCTCGAACATACCTTTCAATATCACCGGCGGCGACAGCTGCAGGAAATGAGCCTGGCGGCCAAACTGCGGCGCCTCTCCCTTCTGATTCGCGACAACCTGCCAATGGCCATGCAGGGTATCGGACCGGTGATCCCCATCTTCGCCACGTTCGACCGACACGACAGCCGCGGCAAGATTTTCTTCTACGACGTGCTGGGCGCGCAGTTCGAGAGCGCCGATTTTTCCACCACGGGATCCGGCGCGGCGGCCATCCGGGGCGCGATGTATTACAATAACCAGTGGGGCGAGCGTCCGTTTGCCGAACTGGACCGGAGCGAGAGCCTCGGAATGGCCCTGCGCCTGCTGCATACGGCCGCGGAATACGATGCGGCCACCGGGAGGTACGAGCGGGACGCCGGCGTTTTGCCCACGGTGAAGACGATCTCCGCTGACGGACTGCGCACCGTGCCCGAGGAGGACCTGCGGGCGTCCTACGAGCGGTATATTGCCCGGGCCGGGGAATCGGGAGGCGATGAGGGATGATGCTGGACGAACCCTATCGATGGGCGGACGCGGTAGCCAACCGGCGGGAATATATAGAGGACCAGCTCCGGGGCGGCAGCCCGGTTGTGGGTCTGGCCTGGCGGGACGGCGCCCTGCTCCTGACGCTGGGTCAGGGGCAACAGAAGATTTTCGAGGTCTACGACCGCATCGGTATGGCCGCGCTCGGGCATCCGGCCGACATCGAGAAGCTGCGGCAGTCCGCCGTGGACCTGGCGTCGGTGATCGGGTTCAATTATTCCGAGCAGGACGTGAACCTGCAGCAGATCGTACACTTCGGCCTGGGTCCCGCTGTCAAGACGGCGTTCGACGAGGTGTTCCGGTCGCCGTTTATCGTGCGTGTCCTGATGCTGGAACTGGATGTCTCGAAAAAGGGCGCTGTCTTCTATACCGTGGACTACGACGGCACGTTTCAGAAATACGAAGGCCGCGGCGTTATCGGCGAGGTTCCGGAAGCGGACGGCTTGATGCGGAGCCGTTTGCCGGAGAACGACCGGCTCAGCCTCCGGAACGCATTGAAGGCCGCGCTGGAGGCGTGGGCGGCCGGGCGGTTCGTTGGAACCCTGGACGAAGTCCCACGGGAGACGTCGGAGCTGGAACGGATGGCCGGTGAAGCGGACCTGCAGGCCATCCTGAAGGACGCGTTGGCGTCGGCCACGGTCGAGGCCGTGGTTCTGGACCGGTCCGGCACGGACAAACGCCGGTTTCGCGTCCTCGGCGATCGCGAGATACTGCCCGTAATCAAGCCCTTTCGCTGAGCGCCGGCATAAATGCGCCTGTACCCTGAGATGCAAATTGTCCACGAAAGAAACACGTTGGGGCCCTGAATGGAACGTCGCATTTTCGGTTTGGAAACCGAATACGGGTGCATGGCGCCGGAGCACGAGGGGTTCGTCAGCCCGGATGCCATTACGGTGAAGGTGAAGGACCACGTATTCCACACCGAGCGCAAGGGGATCGTCGACATCCACTATCGGGGCAGGGACGAACCGCCGGGAAACGGCGGTTTTTTGTTTAATTCCGGCAGGGTATATATCGATATGGGGCATATCGAATACACCACGCCGGAATGCAAGAGCCTGTTCGACCTGGTGGCCTCCGACCGGGCGGGAGAACGGCTTCTGCAGCGGGCGCTTCGTTCGCTGGGGCTGGCGAAAGAGGCGTCGTTCCTCAAGAACAATATCGACCATTACACCGGCGCCACGTTCGGCTGCCACGAGAATTACCTGATTCGGCGAAACGTGCCGTTCTCGATGGTTGTAATACCGGCGCTGCTTCCTTTTCTGGTAACGCGGCAGATCTACAGCGGCGCAGGCAGGGTGGGCAGCTACGACGACAGCTTCTACTATTATGGCAGGGACGACGTCGACGACTCCGGACACGAGGACCCCGTCGCCTTTCAGATTTCGCAGCGCGCGGACCACATCGTCACGGAGATCTATCAGTGGATCCAGTTCAGCCGTGCGATCATCAATACGCGCGACGAACCGCTGGCAGACTACAACAAGTACCGCAGGCTGCACCTGCTGATGGGCGACTCGAATATGTCGGAGTACGCCACCGCGCTGAAGGTCGGTACCACCGCGATGGTGTTGAATCTGCTCGAACACAAGATTTTCCCGCAGGACGTGGGCCTCGGCGACCCGGTGTGGGCGTTGAAGGAGATTTCCCGGGATCCGACTCACAAATGGATTCTGGAGCGCAAGAACGGAAGGCCGGTTTCGGCCGTGGATATCCAGCGCCGGTACCTGGATCTGGCGAAGCAGCATCTGCGCGGGATGGATGAGGAGTCGGACTGGGTGCTGGTCGAATGGGAGAAGACGCTAAACGACCTGGAACGGGATCCGATGGTCCTGAAGGACCGGCTGGACTGGGTGGCGAAGAAGTGGATGCTGGATATGTTCGTGCAGTCGGAAGGCCTGGAGTGGAACGATCCGTGGCTCCAGAGCCTGGATCTGGAGTTTCACAATATCGATCCCAACCGGGGATTCTTCCTCGACCTGGAGCACAAGGGGATGACCCACCGCATTCTGTCCGAGGAGCAGATCGCCCGTGCGGGAGACGAGCCGCCCGCCGATACGCGCGCCCGGGGCCGGTCCGACGTGATCAGGGCCCTGTCGGAAAACCGGATGCGGTATATCGTGGACTGGGACTCGGTCTATCTGGAGAACGAAAGCCACCTGAGTCTCCAGGACCCGTTCGAGACCTACCGCGACGCGGCGGCGGAGTTCATCGACGAGATCCGCTCCGCTTCACCCTCGCCCCGCCGTCCCATGCGGCGCAGGTTGAGATGAAAACCCCGATACAGAAATCGTAATCGCCCCGCCGCAGGCAACGCGGTTCGCACACGGGATGTCCGAAGGACCACATACCTTCGCGCATTCCGTTTTTTTTAAGGGGAGAAATTGTGGTGACAATGGCCTTTTTGGGTGGGTAATTGTAAAAGCGAGTGAATAGAGGCACAAGAGTCGGCTACGCGTTGGTAAGCGACGTCTTCCCAGGATGAGGCCATCGGATATCGTGCGTGCAACAATCGTCGGCTAGCAGGTTGCGGTTCTGTGACAGAAATGTCCGGGAGAATGGGGCGTTCGTTGGGAGTTAAAGGAATGGGTAAGTCTTCGCCTTTGGCAGTGAGTTGATTTTTTCGAAGAATTCGTTTTCAGTGATCTTGGAAGGCCATTCTAAATCGGCAAAAAGCACGTAGGTACGCACGCCAACTTTTCTGTAATTCACGGCGCCTATCTCCAGCAGGCCCACCAGGTCCCTGAACCAGGCCTTTTCCGGATGTTTCAACCCGTGGTAAAACGGCGACGATCTTTCTTCAAGTTCAGCAACGCTCATTTCATCGGCGATCAACAACAGTTTCAGTATTTCCATTTGCCTTGCAGCCAGTACCCGTTTTCGGGTACTCTTGAGCCGACCGAATAGCTCGTGCATCATGTTATTGAATAGTGCTAGCTGCAGGTTCCTCCTGATTTCAGATGAGAGCCGTTCGCACTGTCTGGCGATGCCATCCAACCCGAAATCCAGGAACGGCGTAAGGTCAAAGTCGTTTGCTCTGACTTGCGCCATATTCGCGAGATAGGCGTCTTTTTCATCGTCATAGTAGTTTGACATAGCAATAAACGGCACGTCTCGCAATCCCGCCTCGCGAAGTAGAAGCGCTTCAAGAGCACGAGCAGTACGCCCGTTACCGTCACTGAAGGGATGCATTGCAGCAAAGTGATAGTGGAGAGCGAGCGCCTGTACGAGCGGATCGTGTGCGCGGAATTCACCGGCCACAGCATGAAGCAACGCGTCAAAGGCCGCGTCGCATTCTTGGCCGCCACTGACGCCTCTGTGCCGCGGCGTTCCGAACGTCACATTGTCGTCTTGGCCGCGGAGTTTTCCGGGTTCGCAATGATCATCGTCCGCACCTTCAATCAGGAGTCGATGAATGTGAAAAACAAGATCCCTGCTGACTGGTGCGTGCAATTCCAATTGGGAAATCCATTCATAGGTCCGTTTTGCAGCGGCTGCCTGGCGTTGTGAGCGCGTTCTCAGTTGTTCGGGTGATTGGGTCAGAGCGTCGTCAAGTTCTCTTTCCGTGAAGTCCGCGCCTTCGATTCTGGACGTACCGGCCACTTCCCGCTTCAACTGAATCTTCTGTAACTCCTCGGTCCAGCGCTTCTGATGCGGAGAGGACCGCAGTGCGAGAACGGCCGCTTTTGCGGAAATCAGGTTTTCCGAGACCGCAAGGAGATCGTATTTGATCCACTGGCGCGGAAGCCTGTATCGGACGGGACCACGGCCTTCGGAAATTTTCATTCCGTTTCCATTTTTATTTCACATAAATTTTAAGTTTATTTTTTCAATAATTCTTAAAATATAATGATTTATCAAATTTATCACAAATTAATTTCACATTTGGTTTTCTATTCATTTCCCGTCTATTTCGCGTACATTCCGTACTGTGACGGTCTTTTGGGTGCATCTAGGCTCAAATTAAGCGAGTATTTTCAGAT
>JAAXHE010000139.1 GCA_012271065.1 Candidatus Latescibacterota bacterium | reverse complement strand
AACGATTTCCGCAATGTCCCCGAAACCGGTCTGGGAGACAACCCGCTGCTCACGCCGGGCTACACCCATACCGAACAGTATTTCTTTAATCGGTAGACGCGCCCGGCGTCCGAAGGTTCGCGCGTTGCTGACCGAGACCGATACAAAAACAGGGAAGTTGAGAATTGCTCCCAACTTCCCGTTATTATATGGTGCGGATGCCAGGATTCGAACCCGGAACCGCCTGGTCCGTAGCCAGGTGCTCTATCCAGTTGAGCCACATCCGCACCGTTTCGATCGTCCGAAACGCCATTTTACCGGAATTGCAGGCACTTAAATTAACCAAAACCCGTGGTGGTGTCAAGGAATCACGCGGAAAGGGAAAGAATATTCGGGGCGGCTTCGGGCTCGAATTTGCAAGTGACAATATCTGTTGGAGGACACGATGAGCGAAATTGAATACCCCGTGTACGAGGCACGTCAGTTCTGGGGACAGGTAAAGCGGGATGTATCGGGGCTGGACCTTCCGGCGGACGTGTCGGACCCCGCGGACGAAGCGGCCGCTTGGCGGGCGTGGCATGGCTATCTGGCCGGCAGGGCGGAGCCCACGTGGCACTTCGATTCGGAGCGGTTCGGCGATACCATCCGTACCCACTGGCCGGGGCTGGCTCGCGTGTGGGTCGAACAGTCGGATCTGCTGATCGAAGGGAAGATGATTTATGGCGAAGATACGGTGGACTACGTGCCGGGGGTCGGTCTGGACTGGAACGCGAACCCGCACAGGACCACAACTTGGGTAGGGTTGCACTACCTGTTTTTCGTGAGGTGGCCCATCCGGGCGGCGATGCTGACCGGGGACGGAAGATACGTCGGGGTGGTTTCCGACTGTCTTCGAAGCTATCTCGATCAGATGGACGATAT
Organism: Candidatus Latescibacterota bacterium; assembly: GCA_012271065.1. The sequence continues at coordinate 49,176 of JAAXHE010000139.1, read as the reverse complement.
CCGCGACGAGGCAGAGGCGGTCGGACGAGGCGAAGAGGGGGGCGGGCTCTACACGGTGTGGAATACGCTCGCCGTGGGGTTGAAGCTGAAAGCCCTGGGCGAAGCGCTTTACGGGTTGCGCGCCCATCCGGACTGGACGGTGGAAGACTGCCGGGCCGCTTCCGTCATGATCTGGCGCCATGCACAGCATCTGTACGGACAGGTGGCGTCCCAGTCGGCGGTGGAATGGCAGCAGCAGCTGAACTTCATTTCCTCGGGCAGCGGCGGCCTGGGCGGCGTGGGCGCGTTGCTGCCGGAGTGGGAGTCCGCGGAAGAGTGGCTCGAAACTGCCAGGCAGATCCAGGAAGTGCTGCTTCTGAACCAGGTGTATCCGGACGGATTTCAGAAGGAAATATGCACACAGTACCATAAAACCGTCATTCGTTCGTTCGCCACGCTGCAGATGATCCTTGCCCGACGGGGGCTGCCCAGCTTTTACGATACGGAACCGTTCCGGGGGCGTTTTCTGGCGATGCACCGTTTCCTCGCCGAAATCCTCACGCCGGATGGGTTTACGCCGGCCATCAATTCGGCGGTGTACGCGCAGGACTGGCCGGCGTTCCTGGCCGCAGGCAACTCCTTCTTCAAGGATCCGGTCCTCCAGTGGCACATCGACCGCGGATACCGTCCGGACCTCGTGCCGGTCCAGAAGGGCGGACCGGGTTGGGGCAATACGATACTGAACGACCTGTGCGTGCCAAGACCCGAGGGGGTATCGGTTCAGGCGCCCGCCCCGGATTCCCGCCAGTTCCCCGATTCGGGTGTCGCGGTGCTTCGCGACGGCTGGGATGGGGACGCGAACGTTCTGGTGATGGACTTCGGACATCCCGAAGGCGGGCACGCGTACGGCGCGCAGGCTTCGTTTTCGGCGTGGGTAAAGGGTCGCCCCGCGGCGCTCTCTCCCGGGTCTCCGTTCGCATACAGCGATCCGGACTACCGGCCTTGGTATCACAGCACGCGGGGACAGAATACGGTCTGGATCGACGGGGACGATCAGGATTTCTGGCGCCCTGGCGAAAAGCGGCGGATCTGGGGCAGGATGCTCGAGTGGCGGGATACGGAAGAAGAGACCTTGATACGCGTCTCGCACGAGGGATACCTGCGCTCAAAGGGCGTGCGGCACGAACGGACGGTACTGTTGAAAAAGGGAAGGTATTTCCTGATTTACGACCTGCTGGATGCCGCGGAGAGCGAGGATTCGCGAACGCTGCGCTGGACGCTGCGCTGCCCCGATGAACTGCGCGAGGCGGACAATCGCGCGGTCGTCAGCATAGGTACTCCCGGCATCAGGCTGGCGCCCGCGCAGCCCGAATCGATCCGAAGCGTGGAAGTCGGTTGGGGCCCCAGCATGGTCCCGCTGAGCTATCAGCCGGACATGTCGGCGCAGAGGGCGCCGGTCTGCCATGCCAGGCTTGTGCAGGACGTCGCCGCCGGCGGGCAGGCCCGCTTTCTTGTGCTGATGGCGTCGGGGGACTGCCCGGACGGATCGGTCAGTGGCGACGCGGTCGACGGCGGGGTGGCGGCCACCATAACCGCCTGGGGCGAAACGGACCGCGTCCTGTTGAAATAGCGGAGGAATCCGGAGGCAAGGCCGTGGCGACGCAGGCAGGAAAATTCAAGGTTCGCATCGAACGCAACGTGGAAGCGAAGATGCGGGACGGCGTGGTTCTCCGCGCCGACGTGGCGCGGCCCGACGCGGAGGGGAAGTTCCCGGCGCTCGTTCAGCGTACGCCTTACGGCAAGGCCGCCAATACGCAACTGGCGGAGGCGGGGTACGTCGTCGTTTCCCAGGACATGCGCGGTCGCTACGCTTCGGACGGCGTTTTCACACCCAAGTTTATGCCGGGGTACCGGGACGCGGCCGACGGCTTCGATACCGTCGAGTGGGCGGCCCGCCTGCCGTACGCAAACGGAAAAGTCGGGGTGTACGGGATCTCCTATCCATCCTGGGCATCATGGGAGCTCGCGTCAGCCAGGCCGCCTCACCTGGTCGCCATGTTCAACGGCGGGTACGCCACGCGGCTGACGGACTGGGAGCTGGGCGGCGTGCTGCGCACCGGACGCGTGCAGCAGTGGCTTTTCCGGACGCTCGGCCCGGACCTGCGGCGCCGCGAGGGTCTGCCCCCGCCGCACACGCCGGCCGAGGCGGGGGAGTCGGCCGGTAAGGATAGAGAGAAGCCCCTGTGGTTCTTGCCGCTGAAGGACATGCCCGACGAGTTCGCCGGCGGCTGCAGGGAGATCTGGCACTACTGGCTGGACCACCATCATGAGGATATCTTCGACTTTCAAAAACGGCACGGGGAAGTCGACGTGCCGGTCCTGCACATCACGGGCTGGCACGACCGGCTGGTCCTGACGGTCGATCACTTCGCGGGTATGCGGGCGAATGGCCGCACGCCGGACGCGAGAAATGCGCAGCGACTGATCGTCGGACCCTGGTCCCACGGGTCGCAGGGCCCGCGACACGTCGGCGAAATGGACTTCGGGAAATCGGCGGCCGTCGACTTCAACGCGATGATAATCCGCTGGTTCGATTACTGGCTTAAGGGCAAGTCGAACGGAATGATGCGGACGGCGCCCGTCCGGTATTTCGTGATGGGAGAGAACCGGTGGCGCACCGCGTCGGCGTGGCCGGTACCCGGGGCGAAGCCCGCGTCGTTTTACATGGTCTCCGACGGCTGCGCAAACACGGCCTCGGGAGACGGGCGGCTTGTGAGAAGACGTCCGCGAAAGACGGGCAGCGACCGGTACGATTACGACCCCCGCGACCCGGTGATGTCGCTGTTCTACGAGAGTTGCCAGGATGCGCCGTACGATCAGCGCCGGCTGGACGGCCGGCGGGACGTGCTTGTGTACACGACAGGCCGCCTGCGGTCCGGCGTCCGCCTGGTCGGCCAGCCGGAATTGGTGCTGCATGCGGCCTCCAGCGCCAGGGACACGGACTTTATCGTCAAGCTGATGGACGTCCATCCGGACGGATTCGTACATCAGGTCAGCTATGGAATCATGCGGGCGAGATTCCGGAACGGGTTTGACGATCCGCAGCCGCTGACGCCAGGACAGATCTGTCGATACCGGATCCCGATGCTCCCAACGGCCGTACTGTTCCGTCCCGGCCACCGGATCAGGCTGGACGTGACGAGTTCGGATTATCCGAATTTCGACCGGAATCACAACACGGGAGGAGACGATTACGGGGAAGCCGCGTTCGTGACGGCGCGCCAGGAAATATACCACGGTCCGGTTCATCCGTCCCGGGTGGTTCTGCCTCTTGTCGGTTGACGGTCCATGGGCTTGACACCATCCGGCGGCCGGTGTATTTTGCAATCGCATGAAAACCGGTTGTGGCGCAATCGTGCGACGCCGGTTACGAGCCGCCCGACCGCGTCCAATTCACCAGGAACAGACAGAGCGATGGACGATCTTTCAACCAACCGGCCGATAACGGCGCGCAGGGAGATGGTTCTGCGGGTGGGCCAGGGCGAAGGCGACCTGCGGGGTAGCGACGACAGGGTGTTGCAGGCCGGCGCGGACTATCTTCGCCGGCTGGGAGGCGGAATCCTGCAGATTCTTCCCGGCGAGTACACAATGCGCAACGCGCTCTATCTGCATCCCAAACTTACGGTCCGCGGCGAGGGCGAAGCGACGGTGCTGAAAAAGGCGCCGGGTTTCAAGACCGATCTGATTCGGGATTCGGACTGGTACGAGTCGCGCGTCGCCGTCCGGGACGCGGACGGGTTCGGCGCGGGTTGCGGGGTGATGCTCCGGGCGTTTCGCGGCGGAGACGGCCGCATGGAAGTCGTCAAAGACACCGTAACGGCGGTGGAAGGCAACCTGGTTTCGCTGAGCAGGCGGATCTACAAGAACATGTGGCTGGAAGAACGCGCGACCCTGGCCACGGTATTTCCGATCCTGACCGCGGAGGAAGGCGTACACGACGTCCGGGTCGAGGACATCGTGCTCGACGGAAACCGAGAGGAAAACGAGGAGATAAACGGGAACTATTCCGGCGCGGTGTTCCTGCAGCGCTGTCACCGGTACCGGTTCTCCAATGTAACCGCGCGGAACTACAATGGAGACGGATTCAGCTTTCAGGTCTGCGATGACTTCGTCTTTGAGAATTGCGTGTCGCAGCAGAACGCCAATCTCGGGTTTCACCCCGGAAGCGGTTCGCAGCGGCCGGTGTTCCGGGACTGCCGGTCAACCGGCAACAGCCAGGGCATCTTCTTCTGCTGGGGGGTGACGGACGGGCTCGCGGAGAGCTGCATCTGCTCGGACAATCTCGACTTCGGCGTTTCCATCGGACACAGAGATACCGACAACCGGATCTGTGACTGTATCATCGAGCGGAATCATAAGGTGGGCGTGCTATTTCGCGAGCCCCAGTCGGAATTCCGAGGCGCCCACCGGAACGTCCTGGTCTCCTGCCGGATTCGGGACAACGGATTTGCGGCCGACGGTACAGGCGTGGACGTTCTGGGAGAGACGCACCAGGTCGAGATTCGCGACTGCCGGATTGAAGACACGGGCAAGGGCAGACAGAGAATCGGTATACGCATCGGCCGGCGGACGAAGGATATCGTGGTGGGAGGGAATCGGTTCCGGAACCTGGAAGAAAATGTCAGATCGGAAGGCGTCAGGGAGGTCGCGCAGGATTGAGGAGGAAGCCATGGCGAAGCTGTTGAGCGAACAGGAGATCAAGGAGAAGGCAATCCGGTACCTGAAAACACAATACGGCGAGGATACGGTGCGGATGGACATTCGAAATAACGGCGTGGAAGACGGCAGCGGCGTGCTGCACGTGGACTGCACCGTGAGCGTGGGCGGATCGCTGTCGGACTGGACGAAGTGGTTTACGTTCAGGCAAGGCGAGGTGATGAGCATGCGCTGGCAGATGCGGTAGCGCGCATCCGGGGGATGTTCCGGCGTCCGCTTCCGCGGCTGTCGGATGCGTGGATCGCGGGCGCACCCGTGCCTGGAAGCCCGAATGAGGAGGACCGTACGTGCCGCCAGGGAATCGCGTGGTTCGCATCGGCATGTTGAAGGCGATGCCCGCAAAATGGGACGTTGAGGCAAACTGGGCCGTGTTCGAGCAGCAGTTCTCACGGCATCGCGACTTCGGACTGGATGTCTTCGTCACGCCCGAGTGTTTCCTCGACGGGTACGCCGTGACAGAAGCGGATTGGACCGTCCCGAAGTTTCGAAGTGTGGCCCAGACCGTGGGGGAGAGTCAATACCTCCAAAGGGTACTGGATCTGGCCAGGCGCTCAACAACGCATATCGCGTTCGGGTTTACTGAAGCGAAGCACGGCCGCTTCTACAACGCGGCGCTGCTGGCCGGCCGCAGCGGCGAGATTCTGGGCACCTATTACAAAACGCATCTGCAGAACCAGGACAGGCGCTTCGCGGCGGGACGGGATCTTCCGGTTTTCGAGCTGGACTTCGGGACCGTGGGCCTGGCCATCTGTGCCGACCGGCGATGGCCGGAGACCGTACGCGTACTCCGTTTGAAGGGCGCCGAGGTCTGTCTCATGCCCACGTACGGAATGTCGCACCTGGATAATGAATGGTGGATGCGCACTCGGTCCTACGAGAACCAGATGTTCGTCTGTTTCGCCCATCCCGCCGTGGCGTTCATCGCCGGGCCGACGGGTCAGCTCGACGCGAAACTCCAGTCGGGCGTGCCCGATGTACTGGTCCACGAGATCGACCTTGCGACGGCGACCGGCGGGAACCATCTGAAAGACCGGAGGCCGGAGCTGTACGGTGTTCTGTCGGACGCGACCCATCCATCCCGCCAGGCGCCGTTTGAGCCGTCCACAGCCGAAGGCGTATGGAGGGAACGACGTGACTGAGGGCAGGTTGGGCGTCGCGATCATCGGCTGCGGGAATATGGGGAGCACACACGCGCGGTTGCTTTCCGGCTTTGACGACGTGTCTCTGCGCGTGCTGGTGGATACCGACGAGGACGCGGCCAGGTCGCTGGGCGCCGAGGTCAGTGCCGCGGGAGTGAGCACGGAATTCCGGCGGGCGCTGGACGATCCGGCCGTCGACATCGTGTTCATCTGCACGCACCACCATCTCCACGCGCCCATGTGCGTTGCGGCGGCGGAAGCCGGCAAGGATATCTTCTGCGAGAAGCCGCTGGCGATTCGCGCTGAGGACTGCACGGCGATCGCGAATGCCGTGCGTGCGGCCGGCGTCAAATTCCTGACAGGCTTTCAGGCGCGGTTCTCTCCGTTCTTCCTGAAGTTGAAGGAGGTCGCGCCCCGTCCGTGGTTGACGATCGGACAGTATATCGACCCCAGATGGGGAGAGCAGAGCTGGGCCAATGATCCGGTTGCCGGCGGCGGCAACGTACTCAGCCAGGGGTGTCACTGCTTCGACGCGGTCCGGTTCCTGAATCCGTCCGAAGTCGTATCCATCTACGCGGCGGGCGGAAACTATCACCATCCCTCGCTGCCCATCACCGATGCGGTTGCGTGTACATTGCGGTTTGAAGACGGTGCGGTTGCCAATGTCGCGATCGGGGACGTGGGCAAACCGGCGTTGATGGGAAAAGCGGCCTATCAGGTCTTCGCCGGCGAAACGACGGCCAGCCTTTTCAACTACCACTGGAATCCCGAGATTCGACTGTGGGGCGCCCAACCCGACCGGCTGACCGTCGACGATATTCCGGGATGCGACGATACGGACTTCGCGCATGGGTATACCCAGCAGATGCGCGCGGTCGTGGACTGGTCGCTGAGGGACGTCGACCCCGCGAATGCGGCGAAATTGGACGACGGCGTCAGGGCGACAACGCTCGCGCTGCGGGCCGTCGAAGCAATTCGTACGGGTGAGGCGCAGGAATTGAGCTGGGACAGAACACAAGCAGCCCGTTGAAAAAGTCCATCCGGGCTGCGGCAGGCAGTCAGGATGAAGTCCCGCCACGCAAGCGACGTACGAAAGGAATCAAGAATGAGCTACGGTGTCGGATTGTTGGGAAACCGGGCCCATCAGATGAGCTATGGCCCGATCCTGGAAGCGCGGCAGGATTGTCGGATTGTAGCGGCTGCGGAACACAGGGCTGACAAGGCCGGGCCTCTCGAGGAGCGTTTCGGCGTCGCTTGCAGCGCGGACTACGACGCGGTGCTGGAAGATCCTGACGTGCATATCGTTTCCATTGCTACCGACTTTTATTTAAAACGACCCCTGATTGCAAGGGCGGTTGCGTGCGGAAAGCACGTTCTGGTGGACAAACCGATCTCACGCACCGTTCGGGAAGCCAGGGAGATTGCGCACTCGGTCGAGGGCACGGGGATCACGGTCGTGTTGGCCTACCCCATCCGTTGTCAGCGCGGGCTTGCGGCCCTCGCCCGGGGAATCCGTTCCGGGGCCTATGCGAATATAACGTCATACGCGCATTACTTCGTTCGTCAATTCAAGGACAGCGACCTGATGCAGTACGTGAGCTACCCCACGCCGGTTAACGTGAACGGCGGCGGCGAACTGATGAATCTGGGCAGTCACGCGGTGGACTACCTGCAGCACCTGTTCGGTATGCCCCGGCGCATCTTCAGCAGCATGCGGAATGCCTATTGGGACGAATACCAGGCATTCGGGACGGAGGACATGGCGACGGTCGTGTGCGAGTACGGTGAATTCGTGGCGACGCTGGTGACCGGGCGGAACAAGTTCGACGAGGAGGGGCCGCCGGCAAACGCGGTGGATGTGACCGCACAGGGCCACTGGATCCACGCGGAGCCCGATACATTGCTGGTGAATGGCGTGTCGATGGAATTGACGCCGGCGCCGGTGGAGTATTCGGATGCGTGTGTGCAGGAGCTGATCGACTGTATCGAAGAGGGCCGGGACCCGGTCATGGGCGTGGCCGACGGTCTGGCGGTAGCGGAGATGACGACGGCGGCCTACCAGTCGGCACAGACGGGCGAGTTCGTGCCGTTGCCCCTCGTAGACGAGAACCATCCGATGATCGATCCCGACGAACAGGTGGTCGAGGGATTTCTGGACTGACTGTTCCGGGAAGGTCAACTTGGAACGGGTGCGTCAGAGGGACGCCGAAGATGAATATGTTCGGCCCGGGAGGAAAGCTTCCGGGCCGTTTCAGTCCATCAGGCGGGCATTGTACTGGCGGGGGCCGGGCCGATAGCCGGAGTAGGCGCCCGGATCAAACGGCGCGGGCGTATAGATGTAGACTGAGTCCGACCAGGGGTTGTACACCAGCAGGTCCTCGCGATCGTCGCCGCAGAGGTTGGCGGGTACGGCGTGATACCAGCCCATTTTCTCGGGACCGGCCGGCCGCGGCAGATCCGGAAGAGTCACCGCGGGATCGCCGTTGCCGTGGAAGAGCATCCCGCCGTTATACAGCAATGCTGGCGCGTCGAATCCGTTCCAGAAGACCGTTTCCATACCGGTTTCGTTCGGCGAACGGTTGAGTCGGAATCTACGGACGATCCTGCCGTCGTTATCCGCCAGCAGAACGTCGGGGTGGTGTCCGAGGTAGCGAATAGCCATTTGAGGCGCGGGTTCGTCCGGCAGGAAGGTGGCCACCCTGACTTCCTGCCCGTGCGGGACCTTGTCCTCCCCAAGCGCCAGAACGACACCACCGTCCGCGTCCAGAACGTGACCGCCGCCGGAACAGATGGCGCGCACGCGTCCGTCGTCCCACGGCTGGATGCATACGGAGTCCATATTCGGGGCGAGCTGACGCTCCCAGCGCGGAGCGCCGTCGGGGTCCAGGATAAAATAGCCTCCCAGGACCTCGTCCCGACCGTCGCCGTTCAGGTCGCCCACGGCCGGAAGGTACGCGGAACAGCGGCTGTATTCGTTCCACGGGATGATGTATTCCCAGAGCAGGTCAAGGCGATGGTCGAACGCCAGGACCCGTTCGCCCAGCTTGACCACGATATCCTGGGGAACGGCCGTGCCTCTGAGGTTGGCAATGAACAGGCGCTGATGAAACCAGTTGGCGTCCCAGCCGCGGCAGGCCTTCAGAATCTCCGGCCGGGATTCCTGCTTCAGCGCACCCGTTGCGCCCTCGCGTATCTGGATTGTGACATCCCCAAGGGACTCTCTGGCTGTGACGCCGTCCGGGCGATGGAAGAAGCAGATCACCTCGCTACTGCCGTCCGCGTCCACGTCGTGGATGGACACGGAAGCGGGCCGGAGGGGCTGGGCGCCGCCTCTGCCGTGCCGCCAGAGAATCTCCCCGTCGAGGGTAAAGGCGCCCAGAAAGCAGGGCTTGAGTTCACTTGCCGCATCGCAGCGGTAGACCAGCAGATCGGGACGGCCGTCTCCCGTCAGGTCTCCCAGCCGGATATCCCCGCCAAAGCGCAGGCTCCGACCCTCGAATCCGGCGTCCGTCAGGAGCGCGCCTGGAATCCGGACTCGCCGGTAAAGAATGGCCGGGGCGGCGTCGAGCATCATCCGGGTCCCCGGCTATCGGCCGAACGTAGGACAGGCATGTAAGCTGTTTCCGGGTGTTGTCGTGCGGGGCCGGACTAATCCTGCCGGCTGGCTTCGTGCTTGCGCCGAAGCCTGAGCACGCGCTCGAATTTCTCCGACAGGCTCTCTCCCGGGCGGGAAAACCGGAGCATGGTTTCGTGAGCCATGACCATCATGGTGCCAAGCTCCGGGTCGGGATACCGGCAGAAGCTGTGCTTGACTTCCTCTCCGGTAACGCAGCAGTGAGTTTCAAGCGGGAATTCGAAATCGCCGTCGAGCAGACTGCCCGATTTGGATCCGACTTCCGACTCGTTATCGGCTGGAAGCTTGTAGTCGGTATAGAACTGATTCTTGTCTGACATTGGATCTGGACTCCTTGAGGATGGTTGCCTGATTGCCGACGGGTCTTCCTTAACCCGAAAAGGCGTCCTGAACAACGATGGTTCCAGCGCGCGAACGACAGCGGGGGAATATATACCGGTGGACCGCTGATTGTCAACAGAAACAGACGAAAACGGGGGAGGCGTGCCCGGGAGCCGCGGGTGCCGCCGCGCATTGGATGTGTTGGCAGCGCGTTGCGTTCAACCGGTCAAACCGGTGCTCTGCGCGGGATTCGCCGAGTTTGCGAAAGTGCATTGGGCTTGATTTCAGGGACCGGAATTGCTTATTTTTCTGTCGACTTCCTCACGGGTCGGCCGTGGCTCCTGCACCCGTCCGGGCGAAGTGGATTTACCGATCCGCCATGGCGCAGGCGGGCGTGCCGTGACGGATCGGTCGTCAAAACGTCAGTGAGGACGCGCGGCCGGCGCCACGGACGTACAGAGGCGCATTTGCGCTGGAGGGTACATGGATATCGATCTGCTGCTCACATGGTTTCAGACAGCTTTGCTTATACTATACAGTGTGACGCTCGGCCTGCTGTTGATCTTCAGTCTTCACCGTCACGTGATGGTGCGGCTGTATTTCAAGAATCGGCGTAAGCGTCCGGTCCCGATTGGCCGATTCGACGAATTGCCGCTGGTGACGGTGCAGCTGCCCATCTACAACGAACTGTACGTGGTTGAACGGCTGGTCCGGGCGGTGGCGGACATGAACTACCCGCGAGATCGTCTGGAAATCCAGGTCCTGGACGATTCGACGGACGAAACGACGGAAGTGGCAAAGCGTTGCGTGGCGGAGTTGCGGGTGGCGGGGCACGACATCGTCTACCTGCATCGCACCGAACGAACGGGGTATAAAGCAGGCGCTCTCGCCGAAGGTCTGCGGGTCGCCAGGGGCGAATACGTGGCGCTGTTCGACGCCGACTTTCTGCCCCCCGGTGAATTCCTCAAGAAGACGATTCACTATTTCACCGATGAGGGCGTAGGACTCGTGCAGGCCAGGTGGGAGCACCTCAACCGCGATTATTCACTGCTCACGCAGGTGCAGGCGATATTCCTCGACGGGCATTTTATGATGGAACACGGCGCCCGCAGCAGAGCCGGCCTGTTTTTTAATTTCAACGGCACGGCAGGCATCTGGAGAAGGCAGTGTATCGACGACGCGGGAGGATGGGAGAACGATACGCTGACGGAAGACCTGGATCTGAGCTATCGGGCTCAGTTGGCGGGCTGGCGCTTTCTGTTTCTGGACGACCTGGCTGCACCGGCAGAACTGCCGGTGGAAATGAACGCGTGGAAGACCCAGCAGTTCCGCTGGTCCAAGGGCTCTGCGCAGACGGCGCGTAAACTCGTCGGACGCGTTCTGCGTGCGAGCCTGCCGTGGCGGGTGAAGCTCGAAGCGCTGATCCATCTGAACGGCAATTTCGCCTATTTGCTGATGGCATTGCTGGCGGCGCTGATCTTCCCCGCGGTGCTCGCCCGCCTGGATCTGGGGTGGTTCCGGGTCGTGTTCGTCGACATTCCGCTGTTTGTTTCCGCGACAGGGGCGGTCTCCCGGTTCTACATCTATTCACAGAAGGAACTCTATCCTGACTGGCGGCGCCGCATCAAATATATGCCCTGCGTACTCGCCGCGGGTATGGGGATCTCGTTCAACAACGCCCGGGCCGTACTCGAGGCGCTGGCAGGCCACCAGACGGAGTTTCGGCGCACGCCCAAATACCAGGTCGTGGACCGCGGGGATACCTGGCGCGGCAAGCGGTACGCCGTGCACAAGAACGTGCTGTCTCTCCTGGAACTCGCCGTTGGGTTGTATTTTCTGTGGGTGATCGGCTTTGCGATCGACCACTCGATCTATTTTCCGGTCCCGTTTCTCGCGCTTTTCGGCATGGGTTTCCTTTACGTGGGGTGGATGTCAATATTCCAGGGGCGTTTTCAACGGCTGCGTGCGGCGCTCTCCAGAACCGAAGCGCCCGCGGCGGATTGAGACCTCCCGATCATCAACGAATTCCGGGCCCGGCGAGGCAGCTGCCGCCGGGCCATTGTCTTTGCCGTCGAGGGATCGAATAGCGAGGCAACGCAGCGGGACGGCTGTCGAGCCCCCCGGCTTCGGTCGAGCTGCCTTGCATTTTCGCCCCGTCACGCTTCTCTTATGGGGCTTTGTTCTTGTTTATCCATCGGGTTACACTATATTTATCGATAGCCGGCGGTCCGTTGACCATGCGGGATTCCCAATTATGGCGCATATCGGACGTTTTTTCGCGAATCGCTATACCCTCGCGTACGGTGCGGCACTGGCCGTTCATCTGCTGTTCTTTGTCTTCTACGTGCCCCTCTTGAGCCTTGTACCTCAATCGCGTATCGATCCGCCTGCTCACGAGTCGAGTCCGATGTTCTTCGAGTTCGTCGAGTTGCCCCACACGGCGCCGGACGAACAGCCACCGGAATCGACAACCTTGCGGTCCGACCGTGTCTCCCGGACCAGGGACAGGCACGAACAGGAACTGCCGGAATCCCACCTGCCCTACATCGACGGTCTCGTGCAGTCCCCGTCGCAGCCCCGAACCGGGGTCGGCCGGGAGGGCGAAAGGGGTGAGCGGGGCGAGGCCGATGCCGACATGGAAGTCGACCGGAGTCTGCGCGCCGATGCCAATGACGAGGCGGTCTCCACGGATTCCGCGCCGCTTTTGAAGCAAAGGAACGCGTGGTCACCCGAACCGTCGAAGAGCGCATTGTTCGGACGTCCGGACGCGCCCGGCGTCATACCGATGAAAAACCTGCAGAGTCACGCCCTCGAGCAGGGGGGGCTGCAGCTCAGTACGTATGACTGGGAGTTTGCGCCGTATCTGGCCTATCTCAAACGCCACATCGGAGACCATATTCATCCGCCGGCTGCATTTACGCAGTTGGGACTTATCCAGGGCAAAACGCGGCTGAGATTCAGGATTCTGCCTGACGGCAGCCTTGTGAAACTGGAGGTTGTCGACTTCGAAGGCAGCCCGTACCTTCGGGATACCAGCACTCGCGCGGTAGAGCTGTCGGCCGATTTCCGACCGCTGCCGGCGCATTTTCCGGACGACTATCTGGAAATTTCCGCCCTGTTTCACTATCTGATACTCGATTCCCGTTAACACCGGAGCTGCCGCATGGGATGGGAGCTGTTCGAGCAGGGGGGTCTGATGATGTATCCCCTCTCTCTGTGTTCGATCCTCACCCTGGCCATTACGCTGGAACGGGCGTTCAGTCTTCGCCGCCATCGGATCATTCGAGGCGAGATCGTCAGCGTGATCGAAAACATAAAGGGCCCCGAAGACATCGGGCTTGCGGTCTCGGTCTGCAACCAGTACGAAGGACCGTTCGCCCAGGTTGTCCGCACAGGGCTGGAGAGCCGCAACCTGCCCCCTGAAGAGATAAAAGAAAACATCGTCGATCAGGGCCGACAGGAAATGGGAAAGCTGCAGAAGGGGATCGTTATTCTGGAGACCGTGGCCAGCGTTTCACCGCTTCTGGGGCTGCTGGGTACGGTGCTGGGGATGATCAAGGTCTTTCGGGAGATTTCGGAAGTCGGCGTCGGACAGGGCAACCTGCTCGCGGGAGGTATCGCGGAGGCGATCCTGACAACCGGAGCCGGGTTGTTTATCGCGATACCGTCCCTGGTTTTCTTCAATTACTTCAGCAGCAAGGCGGAGAGTCTGGTCCTGGAGATCGAGAAGTATTCCAATGCGCTTCTGAAGAAGCTTCGGGGCTTTCAGGATAAGGGACCTGAAGATTAAGGGGCGGAGGAATGCAGTTTTATCAGAAACCGAAACGTCGGCCGTACATCAATATCACGTCGCTGATCGACGTTCTCTTCCTGCTGCTTACGTTTTTTCTCGTGACGACGTCTTTCATCGAGCAGTCCGCATTGAAGGTGGAACTGCCGTCCATGGAAAACGCGGACCGGGTCCAACAACCGAAACGCTTTGTGCTGGATGTGGCTCCGGACGGCGGAATCCAATACGACGGCCAGCCGGTCGAACGCGCCGCGCTGGGCGTCCGGCTGCAGACGGCTTCGGACGAGATCAACGCCTCCGGCGGCCTTGTGTTGCGCGCCGACCGTAACCTCCCTCACGGCGATGTGATGGGCGTTCTGGATATAATACGTGGAGCGGGGATCACGCGTTTCGTAATTGCGACGGCCACTTCTGGTCCCGGTTGAAGACAGTTCAGCCGTAAAGAACGGAAACCTGCCTGACTTCCTCTTGAAGTGTGTCTTTAGCGTTTGGAAACACGGTCATAATCCAACGCATCCGCTCCCGGCCGGGGCGCCCGAATACAACCCTTCGGATCGCGTGAAGGTATGCCGTGGTTCGTGCGTTAAATTGTGTGCTGATGCATATAGTCGACTACTGGTGTCCTGTCCCGAAAGTTCCTCACCATTCAACCGCCGATTCATCCTGTCTCGCTACGTTGCTTGCGCTGAGCTTGTCGAAGTGCCCTCGCTCGCCGACCCTACGCAGGTCGCCCGCGCTAAGGCGCTGGTTCCTGAGACTGTTGAAAGATGCGAGTCAGGTGACTCGACGGTCGAATTCAGGCGGCTTGTTTCCGGGACAGAACACTTGCGCGGACAGGGTTCCGCAGGGGGATGCATGTTCCGATTTCATCGATGGTGCGTCGTTGGCGTTATTGCGGCTCTAACAGGGTGCGGTGAGGATGAAAGAGGACCGGCCCGTCGCGGCGCGCAGCGCCGGGGCGCGGCCGTGCCGGTAAGGGTCGAGCCTGTGAATCGTCGAGATGTTTCGAGTTCAATTCTGGCCAACACAACGCTGGAGGCATTTCAGTGGGTCGAGGTGCGTTCCAGGGCGTCCGGCCAGGTTGTGGAGATACTCAAAGAAGAGGGTGACCGGGTAAACGTGGGCACGTTGCTGGCGCGTCTGGATTCCGAAGAGCCCGCGCTTCAGGTCAAACGCATGGAGGTGGCCTACCAAGAGGCGCGGCGCGCCTTCGAGCGAGACGAAAAGCTGTATGAACGGGAACTCCTGAGCAAGGAAAGATACCAGAGTTCACAGGGGCAGATGGACCGGGCGCAAACCGAGCTGGAACAGGCGCGGCTGAACCTGAGCTACACCTCAATCGTCTCGCCGCTGGCAGGCACGGTGACCATTCGAAGTGTGGAGGTCGGCAACATGGTCACCGCGAATCAGGCGGTATTCTCGGTGGCCGACTTCGACCCTTTGTTGGCACGCATCCGGATTCCGGAAAAGAACATGGGCAAAGTGGCGATCGGACAGGGCGCCAGGGTCTCGGTGGAATCCGCTCCGGGCCGGCGGTTCCGCGGCGTCGTGCAAATGATCAGTCCCGTGGTGGATCCGGAGAGCGGAACCATCAAGGTCACCATCCGGATTCCGGGTGGTGGAAACGGCATCCTCCGGCCCGGTATGTTCGCATCTGTACATATCATCACCGAGGTGCGCCGTAACACGCTGGTGATACCCAAGAAAGCGATCGTTCACGAGGGCGAAGGGAATCAGGTGTTCGTATACGAACGGGACGGCGAACAGAGTGGGGGGACGGCGGTCCGCAGGAAGGTGGAAATGGGGTTTTCGGACAACGAGTACCTGGAGATTCTGAACGGCCTGGCTGAGGGAGAGCAGGTCATCACCGTCGGTCACGAAGGCCTTCGCCCGGGTACGGCCGTGCGTCTCGTCGGCGAAGGGGTTCCGGTAACGTCCGCAACCGGGGCGCGGACGGGAGACGGCCGCCCTGACGGCGGCGACAACAATCAGATGAAAGTGTTGAAGGAACGGATGTTCGCCCGGTTTCCCGATCTGAAGAAGGCATACGACGCACGTGTCAAGAGAGACCCGGATCTCGCGACAAGCGGCGAAAAATGGCGCGCGTTCATGGGTGAAATGCGGCGGAAGGGCATCCTGCCGGGCAGAGGCGGGAGACCGCAATGAAATTGATCGCATTTTCGACGCGCCGTCGGGTGACGGTTACGATGTTTGTCGTCGCTGCCGTGATTTTCGGTCTGGTTGCGTTCCGTCGGCTTTCGATCAATCTTCTGCCCGATATTACGTATCCCACGCTGACCGTTCGCACGGAATACGAGGGCACGGCGCCGTCGGAAATGGAACGCCTGGTGACGGAGCCGGTGGAGGGGGCCGTAGGGGTTGTGACGAATGTCGTCCGGGTGAGCTCCACGTCCCGACCGGGAGTTTCCGAGGTGGTCGTGGAGTTTTCCTGGGGTACGGACATGGACTTCGCATCGCTGGACATCAGGGAAAAGCTGGACCGGTTGCAACTTCCGCAAGGGGCGGAAAAACCGGTCCTGCTGCGTTTCGACCCGTCGCTGGATCCGATCATGCGTATCGGGTTACACGGGCCCGAAGGTCTGATCGCCCTTCGGCTGTTGGCCGAGGACCATATCAAACTGGACCTTGAAAGCCTCGAGGGCGTGGCCGCGGCGCGCGTGAACGGAGGGCTTGAAGAGGAAATACACATTGAGCTGGATGAACCCAGGCTGGCGTCGCTGCGCATCCCGGTTCAGCAGGTCGTCGCCCGCCTCGGACAGGAGAACGTGAATCTGACCGGCGGTCAGCTGAAGGACGGCGAGGCGGAGTACGTCGTGCGTACTGTCAACGAGTTTCGTTCGGTCGATGAGATCAAGGATATCGTTGTCGGAGAACGTCGGGACGCCGCGATTACCCTCGCCGACGTGGGCCGCGTCTTCAGGGGGCACAAGGAACGCAAGGTCATCAACCGAATGAACGGGCGCGAGAGCGTGGAGCTGGCCGTCTACAAGGAGGGCGACGCCAATACCGTGACCGTGGCCGCGCGGGTAGACGGGGCGCTGGAGCGTATCGAGAAAGAGGCGGGCGCCTTGCCGGCCGGCACGCGCATCGAGGTGGTGTTCAGTCAGGCGACGTTTATAAGGGCGTCCGTGGCGGAAGTACTCAACACGGCGATCATGGGCGGAGTTCTGGCCGTTCTGGTGCTCTATCTGTTCCTTGGGAATCCTGGAAGCACCGCGATAATCAGCCTCTCAATCCCGATCTCCGTCGTTTGCACGTTTCTGCTGATGTTCAGCTCGGATGTCAGCCTGAACATCATGTCCCTCGGCGGATTGGCGCTGGGCATCGGGATGCTGGTGGACAATTCCATTGTCGTACTTGAAAGCGTACAGCGGTACCGCGAGGAGGGACTGTCGTCGTCGGAGGCGACGGTGAAGGGAGCCAGTGAGGTGGGGAAAGCGGTGGTGGCTTCCACTCTGACCACGATCTGCGTCTTCGTACCCATCGTATTTGTGGAAGGGATCGCCGGTCAGTTGTTCAGAGACCAGGCGTTGACCGTCACGTTCTCCCTGGTGGCCTCCCTGCTCGTGGCGCTCACCCTGATTCCCATGCTGGCGTCCTTTGACTTTGGTCGGAAGGATGCCCCGCCGGGGACGGCAACCGGCCTCCCGCGTCCAGGCGCCACCCCGGGTCTGACAACGGGGTTCGGTATTGTCCTGCGGGCGGGCAGGGCGCTGGTTAAAGGGTTGGTCACCCTCCTGAATCCGGTTTTCTGGCTCTTCGAACGGGTATTGGGCGGCATATTTCGAATCTACCCGAGGGTGATCGGCTGGGCGCTCGGGCATCGCGCGGTGGTGCTCGGTGTCGCGCTGGCGCTTGCGGGGGTGTCGGGATTGCTGGCCGGTCTTCTTGGCAGCGAGCTGATTCCGGAGATGAGTCAGGGCGAATTCAGTATCTCCGTGGCCATGCCGGTGGGTACCCCTCTCGTTGCCACTGAACGGACGATACGTGGCATGGAACGGATCGTCCAGGCACAGCAGGAGGTGGATTTGGTCTACAGTACCGTCGGCCTGAGCGGGTCTTCCGATGGCTCCGCGGGAGAGGAGCGTGAGAACGTCGGGCAGATACATGTAGCGCTGAAAGAGGGCATCATTCGGGCACGGGAAGATGCCGTGATGGACAGGCTGAGGCGTGCGTTCCGTGGGTTGCCGGCGGCAGAGTGCAAATTCACCCGCCCTTCGTTTTTTTCATCGCGGACGCCAGTCGAGGTCGAGATATCGGGTTACAACCTTCGTACCTTGCGCACGCTTTCCGACGAGCTGGCACGCAGGCTGGAAGACGTCCCCGGTCTTGTCGACGTGAAGACAAGCGCGGAAGGGGGCAATCCGGAGGTACAGATCCGCTTCAATCGAAAGTGGGTCGCGCAGATGGGCACAAGCATTGACGAGATCGGCAGTCTCGTACGGAACAAGATCCAGGGGGAGGTGGCCACGGAGTTTGCCCAGGGCGACAGGAAGGTGGATATTCGCGTGCGTGCGGATGAACGTCACCGGGCCACGGTGGAAGATCTTAAACGGCTTATCGTAAGTCCGGCAGGTGCGTCGGCCCCCATCCCCCTCGCCGTGGTTGCCGACCTGTCTGTCGAAATGGGGCCTGCCGAGATCCTGAGGGCGGATCAGGAGCGGGTGGCGGTCGTTTCCGCGAACCTCGAGGGACGAAGCCTGAGCGAGGCGGTGGCCGACATCGAATCCGTGATTCGCGAGATGGTCTATCCTCCTGACTACCATGTCAAGATCGGCGGCCAGAACGAAGAGCAAAAACGGTCGTTCGAGAGTATGCAGCTGGCCATTTTGCTGGCGGTGTTTCTGGTGTACCTGGTCATGGCTTCACAGTTCGAGTCGCTGATCCATCCATTCGTTATCATGTTCTCGATTCCCTTCGGCCTCGTCGGTGTGGTCTGGATGTTGCTGGTTACGAGTCAGACAGTGAGCGTGGTGGTGCTGATCGGGCTGATCATGCTGGCGGGAATCGTCGTGAACAATGCGATCGTATTGATCGACTATATCAATGCGCTGCGCCGGGACCGGGGAATGGGGAAGCGGGAGGCCATCGAGCGTGCATGCCAGGTAAGGCTGCGTCCCATTCTGATGACCACGTCCACGACGGTGCTTGGGTTGTTGCCGATGGCCCTTGGCATCTTCGATTTCAGGCCATTCGTGGCAAACGTGGAGTCCGGTCTCGCGAACGTTGTGCCCGTCGGGGCCCTGAATTACATCATGGGGGCCCTGAACGTCGTCTTCCCTGTGGGGCAGGGCGCGGAAATCCGAGCTCCTATGGCGATTACCGTAATTGGGGGCCTTGTGATTTCGACGCTGGTCACGCTGGTACTGATACCCACGCTCTATTCAATCGTTGACCGCAAGGAATAGGAGCGGGCTCGAGGGTCCGCTGGAGTCGATATGGAATCGGGTGCGGAAGCGGGTTCTGAAGACATCGCCTACGAGAACCGCATTCGGTCCTGTTCGCTGTCGGAACTGGAGGACATGTTCGCGCACGTGGACAGCGGGGAATATCCGCTGCGGGCGCGGATATTGCTTGAGGAGATCGAGCGGCGGCAGGCGGGTCTGGAGCGCCAGCCCGGCTGGCAGACCCTGGCGAAGCCCGTGCCGGCGGGCATCCCCCGCCGTCTCTGGGCAAGCCTGATCGATCTCTTCATACACCTTCTGATTCTGGGGGCATTGTTTCTCGCAGGATGGTCGGTGCTTCAACTCGTATCGAGCTTCGGGAGCGACGGGCCGCCGGCCGCTGTTGTCTCCGAACGCCGGGGTCCGTCGCCGCTGCGACAGTTCGTCACGGGACTGATTGCCGGCGATTCGGCGGCGTGGAAAAACGAGAAGCAGTGGTTGCAGCTGTGCCTGGTTACACTGTGTTTTCTGGTTTTCAGGGCGGTGCTGACGGTGCCGGCGTGGGGTCGCACAGGAAGTACGCCGGGAATGCGGGAGGTCGGTATCCGGCTTGTCCGGACGACGGGGGAACCCGTCGGTGTAACGCTGGCGCTGATAAGGTTCTGGGGGCAGTACCTTCTATTCGGGCTGACGCTGGGCGTCAGCATCCTCTGGATAATCCGAGACGGGAGAAAACAGTCGCTTCACGACAAGCTTGCGGGCACATGCGTGGTGAGGGAATACCGCACCTGGGAAAAGACCGACGAAGACCGGATCTACGATTAGGCGAATACCGCGTGCCGATTTCGGGTTGCCTTTCGGTTCCCGAATTGTTATACTGTCCTGGTGCCCTGTCCCAAGAATGTCTCGCCACTCTCCCGCCGATTCATCCCGTCTCACGGCGTTGCTTGTGTTGAGCCTGTCGAAGGATGCGAGACGGGCGATTCAACCGGATTCGGGCAGTTAATTCAGGGACAGAACACCGTCTTTTCCTCCATGTTCACTGCCCTGCTGCCGCACAAGCCTCCCGCAATGACGTCATTTCCAGGATCTATCAAACTTCTGGCATCTGTCGAACGCTCCGGGCCGCGCGCCATCTCCGTACGGATACTCGTGTCTGAGGAGAATCGGCGAAACTTTTGCTCGATTCATGCTGTCTAACTCTACTGACAGGCGGGAGAACGGTTTTCGATTTGCAGGAGTGTGATTATGCTTAAGCGGGTCCCGCAGACCCTTTGCTGTCTGCTTGCGGTTGCGGTCGGACTGACGGCCGAGCCGGTTCAGGCGAAGTCCGTATTTACGTCCCGTCGGACATTCGGCGTTCTGTTTTTGGGCGGAAGCGCGTTTATGGCCAAGAAAGCCGTTGACTTCCGCCGGGACGCCAACCGGTCCTACGACGATTACAAGCTCGCCCGAACTTCCGAAGAGGCGGAGCGTCTGTTCGACCGTACGGGTACCTACGATACCAAGAGCAAAATGAGCGTCGGGCTATCTGTCGTCCTGCTGGCCAGTGGGTTGCGTCTGATTCTCTCGAGCGGTGTCGACGAGGATCCCGTGAAGATACGTCAGAAAAGGAAGCTCAACGTGGACCTGACGAGCGACGTCGACAAGAGAATGGTCAAAGTCGCCGTCAAAAGGCATTTTTAGTGGTGGCGGCCGGGGTCGTCTGAAGGTGGGCCGCACAGATTCGCATTTCTTGCGCATGAAGGAGAGGTTTATGGCGCGTTGGAAATTCAGCCCGATCCGACTCGGTGTGTGGGGCCTGATGGCCATTGTCCTGGCTGGGGCAGGGCGGTGCGGTCGCGAGCGGGAAAACCCGGTCGATCCCAATTTTCCCGGCGGCGGAGCGCTGCAACCCCCCGGAAACATCCGTGCGCAGGGAGAAATCGGCCGAATTCTGTTGACATGGGACGCCGTAAAAATCAATGAACTCGCGGGATACGGCGTCTGGCGCGCCACATCGGCCACGGGCGACTATACCCGGCTGCGCGGCGAATCGAACGATGCGAATGTAACCACCGGCCGCACGGTCTTTGTCGACTCCACGATGGATGTTTCGGCTTCCAGGGTCTATTTCTATAGAATCACCACCGTGGATGTCAACGGACAATCCAGCGAGAGGTCCGCCTTCGTCAGCGCCGAGGTACGTGAAGACAACAGGCCGCCGGCTTCCCCCGCGAATCTTGCCGCCGTCAGAGACGAAAACACCGGTCACGTGGCGCTCGTCTGGGATGCGCCGAGAGTGGACGCAGACAACCAGGACCTGACCGGACTGGACGGTTACCGGGTATTCAGGGCGAGGGACTCTGAAGACGCGTATGTCCTGCTTGCCACGGTTCCCGCCTCACAGACGACGTATACGGATACAACGCAGCTGGAAACCGATGCCCGGTATTTCTATCAGGTCTCCGCCATCGACAGGTTCGACAACGAAAGCGCGCGTTCACGGTCCGCATCGGTAAGCGCGCCGGCGCCAGGCATAGCCCCGCCGGATGGCGTGCGGACGGTAGGCAAGGTTGGCAAGATCGAGTTGCATTGGAACCCGTCGAACGAAGACAACCTCCTGGGTTATCTGGTGCTGCGGTCGAACTCCACCCAGGCGCCCTTTGAGCCCGTATCGGCAGATGGTCCGTTCACGACGGCCCAGACCCTGTATATAGATACGGACGTTCAGGTCGATGAGGTCTACTTTTACCGGGTTAAGACGGTTATACAGGATCCCGAACGTGGCATTGTCGTGGGTGATGCGTCACCCTTTGTCGATGGCCAGGCCGAGGCGGATGAATCGCCGCCGGCCGCGCCGTCGGACCTGAGCGTCAGTCTCGATGATGAGAATGCGGGCGTCGTCTTGCTCAGTTGGGCGGCTCCCACAAGGGATGACGACGGCGACGAGTTGACAGGGCTTTCACACTACCGGGTTTTCCGGTCTAAAGAGACCGCCAGTTCGTTCGTGGAGATGGCGCAGGTACCGGGCGCACAGACCACGTACCGGGATACGACCGTAGAGCCGCTTACCCTGTATTATTACACCGTAAACGCGGTCGACTTCGCGAGGAACGGTGGACCGCGGTCTGCGCCCCTGTCCGTCAGCACGCCTGGTCTTGCCACCCCTGAACGGGTTACGGCAATTGCCGGCAAGGCCAAGATTTCACTGACCTGGGCGCCGAACTCAGAGGCGCAGCTGAGCGGTTACGAAGTGTTGCGCTACAGCGACCCGCTGCGGCCGGACGTTTTCTCCACGTTCATCACCCCGTGGCCGGCCTATGTGGATTCGCCGCTGGCCGGTGGAAGAACCTATGCGTATCGTGTGCGTGCGTTGGGCTCGGGCGGGCTCAACAGCAGATTGTCGGACTTCGTTCTGGCAACCGTGCTGGACGACGACCTGGCGCCCGCGCCTCCTGAATTCCTGTACGCGAAATTGTCCGGCGATACTGATATCGAGTTGAGTTGGCGGGCGCCAACGACCGATGAGGACGGTTCGGAGCAGACAGGCCTGCATCAGTACAGGATTTACAGGTCGGAAGGTTCAGGATCAGCCGGATTCGAGTGGCTGGCGACAATCGACTCGACTACGTTGAGCTACGTGGACAAAGACCTGGAGACATCCACAACGTACAATTACCACGTGCGCGCGATCGACGCCAGTGGAAACGAGGGCCCCGCCTCGAGTACCGTGTCGCTGCAGACCGGACCGGGCAGCAGAATTGCCAGGCCGACCAATGTCGCCGCTGTCGTGCGTAATCTTCCCGAAGAGGGGACCGTCGTAATCGTCACGTGGAGAGCGCCTCCCGGCATCACGCAATTCCGGGTGAATCGGCAGCGGGTGAGCACGCGATCGAGCGACGTTTTCGAGACCGTGTCATACCAGCTGAGAGACAACAAGTATATCGACACCAACGTCGAATCCGGCGGCACGTACATCTATCGAGTGGTTTCCGTTAGAGGAGACGATATCAGTCATTCTTCGGACCCGGTCGTAGTCTCGGTGCCGTAGCAGTGCGTTGGAAAAGTCACTCTGCAGGCGAGGCCGAGCCATTGTGGCCGAAGACAAGGCGCACGACCGAGGCGAATCGCGGGATTCGGCGAGGGAGTGCAACGCAGTCATTCGGCCACAAGAGCCGACCGTAGCCCGGATGGGCTTTTTCAACGGGCTGTAATGTTTCCCTTCAGATTTGGAAGGTTCGCAAACAGCAGAGCGCGGTCCCCGACTGCGCTCTGCTGTTTTTTTGTGACTGGATTTGCCGCAGCGGCCTGAACCCGCGCCGGGCGGTCCGCCCCGGAGGAAGTACAGGAAGTTCGACCATATGACGCACCGTATACGACGCCTTTCGCATGAGTTGTCCCGCGTCGCCAGACAGATGATTGCGAACGGCGGTGTCCGTATCGTGCAAGACATGCGCGGTGGTTGCTGTAAAGACGGGACTTGCGACTTTTCATTCCCTGAGATCGTCCCCCCGGCACGTGTCCTGCATAGCAACCCGGGAGTTCGTCGGTTGTGTACGGGTCACAAAATGGAGGATGGTCTATGCAGCGCGTGCTTCTGGTGGACGGCGACAGTCGATTCCGGAAGGAAATGAAGGACCGGTTGACGCGGCGCGGGGTGAGCGTCGCGTGCGCGGGAACCGCCCGCGAGGGCTTGAGACTTTACCGGCGCGGACGCCCCGCATGGGTATTCGCCGAAGCCGAACTCCCGGACGGCGGTGGTTTTCCGGTACTCGAGGAGGCCCACCGCTTTACGCCGGTCGTCATGGTGAGCGAGGGATTCTCTCCAGACAAGGTTTACTCGGCCATCTCGGGTGGCGCTTTTGACTGTCTTTCCAAGCCAGTGGATGATCCCACGCTGGACGGATTGCTCTACCGGCTGCGCAGGGAGCGGAACCCGCCACCGTTAGAAGCGAGCCCGCTGGAACCCGTCTCTGACATCGGCGGCGAAATGGTTGTAGGACGTTCGCAGAAGATGGTCGAAGCGCTGAAGACGGTTGCCGCGGTCGCCGGCACTTCCGCAACGGTACTGATAGGTGGAGAAAGCGGCACCGGCAAGGAGTTGATGGCCAGGGAAATCCATCGTGCGTCGCGAAGGTCGGGGGCGTTCGTAGCCCTGAATTGTGTGGCAGTTATGGAGACCCTCACCGAGAGCGAATTGTTCGGGCACGAACGGGGCGCCTTCACGGGAGCGTCGGGGCGACGCGCGGGATGTTTTGAGCAGGCCAGCCACGGCACGCTATTTCTGGATGAAATCGGCGATGCGCTTCCAGGCTTCCAGGCCAAGCTGCTGCGTGTTCTGGACCAGGTCGAATTCCGGCGTGTGGGCGGCCAGGAATCGATACGGCCGGATGTACGGGTCGTCGCGGCCACGAATGCCGATCTGGAACAGTTGGTGGCGAAAGGCATGTTCAGGGTGGACCTTTACTACCGGCTGAGCGAGGTAACCGTCCTGCTGCCGCCACTTCGCGACCGCCTTGCGGACATACCCTTGCTTGCGCGGCGCACGCTGAGCGAGGTCCGCCGCCGTACCGGCCGGAGCCTGGGGGGCATCTCTCAGGAAGCCATGCACAGGCTGATGGTCCATCCGTGGCCGGGTAACGTCCGGGAATTGCAGAATGTTCTGGTGAGGGCGGCGCTCCTTTGCCGGGGGCATACGATCCAGTGTAATCACCTGAAGGGTCTGATCTCGGATGAATCGCCCGATTCCGAAGAACCGTTGACCCTCTCGGACGTGGAACGCCGGCATATTGAGCAGGTCCTGAATGCGACGGGCTGGAACCGGGGCATGGCTTGCGAGATCCTGGGCGTGTCGCGGCCGACGCTCCGAAGGAAGATCAGGGACTATGGACTTCTCGGTGGATAAGGGCGACGTTCCGGCGTAATGCATGGTCAGTGCTCCGCTGGCCAGAACCCGCGCCGGTGCTTGACTTCGTGCAGGCTGGTGTGTATGATATGTCCGTTTCGACGCGTCGTCGCGGCCTACGAATGCCCGGGTGCCCTCGCAGGAGGATGGATGGGATATCTGGTCGACCTGATATGTACCCGCTGTGACCGAAGTCACGATAAACAGAGGCTCTGGAATCTGAGTGCGTGCTGCGAGGCGCCGCTCTTCGCCAGGTACGATCTGGAAAGTGCGTCGCGATCCGTCGACAGAGCGGATTTGCCGGGACGGGAGGCGACGATGTGGCGATACGAGGAGGTCCTGCCCGTCGAACGGGCGGCGTACCGGGTGAGCCTGGGTGAGGGATTCACGCCACTTCTGCGGGTCGATGCGCTGGGAAAGCGGTTAGGCGTGCCCGGACTCTACGTAAAGGACGAGGGGGTCAATCCCACAGGATCCTTCAAGGCGCGCGGATTGTCGGCGGCAATATCCAGGGCGGTGGAACTGGGGGCGGTTGCAGTGGCCATTCCGTCGGCGGGGAATGCGGGAGGGGCAACGGCGGCTTACGCGGCTCGGGCAGGGCTGACTGCACATATATTCATGCCGGCGGATGCACCGGAGGCAAACATGGTGGAGTGCCGGCAGTTGGGTGCGCAACTGACGCTTGTGGACGGTCTGATTACGGATTGCGGGAAGCTGGTGGCCGATGGAAAGGCCGAAGAGGGCTGGTTCGACGTTTCAACGCTCAAGGAACCGTACCGGGTAGAGGGAAAGAAGACAATGGGATACGAGCTTGCCGAGCAGTTGGGCTGGGCGTTGCCGGATGTCGTCCTGTATCCCACGGGAGGCGGTACGGGCCTGATTGGGATGTGGAAGGCGTTCGACGAAATGGAAGCAATGGGATGGATCGGCTCCGCGCGTCCCCGGATGGTGGCCGTACAGGCAGCGGGCTGTGCGCCCATCGTCAGGGCATTTGAGACGGGCGCGGAGTCGGCCGGCTTCTGGAAAGGCGCGGAAACCGTTGCGTCGGGCCTCCGGGTGCCCGGCGCCGTAGGTGACTTTCTCATGTTGAATGCCATCCGGGAAAGCCGTGGCACGGCGGTCGCTGTCACCGACGGGGCCCTGTTGGCATGCGTCGATGAAATGGCTTCCGCGACTGGCATTTTTCCGGCGCCCGAAGGCGCGGCGACGCTTGCCGGTCTCAAGAAACTCGTCGAGGACGGGTGGATCTCTTCCGAGGACCGGGTCGTGTTGTTCAATACCGGTACGGGGTTGAAATACATCGAGACGATGTCAGCGGCAGACCGCGCCGGCGACAGGTGAGACGTTTGCCAGGGTGCGTTCCCTGCCGGCATTTCACAGTCGCGTCGACGGTGAGTCGCTGCAGGTTGGCGCAAATGACCCACGACATGCTGGCGGGTCGTTAACCGTGCACGAAAGGAGGTGTCCGGCGGATGAAGAGGCGCGAGATCGGGAAATTTCAGAGTTTCATTCTTGAGGAAGACGATACGGTCGTGGTGATGGGTAACCTGAAAGCCCACGCGGATTTCCTCACGGGACTCGGGTTCAGCCGTCATCCGGATACGGGAGAGTACGTGGGCACCGGGGCCAATCTCTACGCAATGGCTCCGGACGATTTCTACGATCGATTCAGTGCGCGTACCGGCGCGGATCCGGAACTGACCGCGCAAGCTCACGACGGCGAGGATTTCTATCAGATCGACGGACTGCCACTGGCCGCGGTAGATGTCAAAGGCGATCCCTACATCGAAGGAATTACTGCCGTGGACATTGAGACCCGGGTCTATATTGAACAGGGCGTAGCGAACTTCCGGGTTGGCTGAACCGCCTGGACCGGTTATGCGTTGAGGTATTCGAGAGTATGCGCCGCCGCCCGATAGCCGCTTTCTACGGCACTTTCTACGGTGGCAGGCAGTCCGGTGTCGGTCCAGTCTCCTGCAACATAGAGTCCGGGCGCGGCCGTGCGATTCGGTGGGGGAGATTGTCCCGTTGGAAGCGCGAATGTTGCATGTCTCTCCCGCACAACGAGATGGTGTTCCATAGGAATGTTTCTGGTTTCGGGCAGGAACTTATGCAGGTCACTCAGCGCAATCCCCACGAGTTTTTCGTCAGGCTGGTCCACCAGCCCGTCGGCGGCGCTGGCAACGAGGGTAACGTGCCCGGGCGACGCTCTGTCGCGACCGTTGTAGAGCATCGGCTTGTTGAATATCCAGTCCATACGTCCCGTGAGGAGGCCGACGAAAGGCATGTTGAGTACGGGCGCCCTGAACCAGAGGTTAACGGATAGAATCGGGGAAGGATAGAAGGACTTCAATCGAATCCTGAGATCTTCGAGCCCTTCCGGCAACAGGCGACACAGCGCGGGTGGCGTGATCGCGCAGATGGCGGCATCGGCTGTCACAACCGGCCCCGATTTCAGCCGGACCCGAATTCGGCCGTCCTCGGCAACGCGCAGTTCAGTGGCCGCCTCGCCAACGTGGCACGCGCCTCCGTGCCTGTGGATAAAGCGCCTCGCCGCGTCGGTGTACATCGCGCTGAGCCCAACGCCGGGATAGCCCATCAGGGTTGAATCGGAGCGCCCGAGAAACGCAAGCTTCAGGACGGAAGTCAGGTGGCTGGCCGGGGCGGCGTCGGGATGCTGGTTCAGCGCGGAGATGCAGAGCGGGTCCCAGAACGCCTGCCGGATGGCCGGAGATTGCCTGCATTCCACCAGCCATTCGTTGACCGTGAGACCGGATTGCAACGTTTTCGCCAGAGCCGTCCTCACGCGTCGCAGGCGAACGACGTCCCGCAGGTTGACCGGCGCGTAACGCATAAAGCCGGCCAGCAGATTGAGCGGAGCCGGCAGCAATCGGGGAAAATTGAGAGGGGTATGGCCCAACCCGGGGTGCAGGAAATCCAGACGGAATGCTTCCTGAAATCGCAGGCGGTCTCCTGTACCGATGGTTTCCAGAAACTCCCTGGTCTGGAAATAACATTTCATGAAGAGGTGCTGGCCGTTGTCCACGGTATCGCCAGATGC
The DNA here is from genome assembly GCA_012271065.1 of Candidatus Latescibacterota bacterium. The sequence goes on along the minus strand of JAAXHE010000139.1, from coordinate 21,184 downwards.
TCGATCGGTAAATGAATAGGCACGCCCGCCCAGGTGTTTCCTGCGCTCAAACAGGTTGACGACGCATGTTCCCCGCTCGGCAAGGCGAACACCCGCGGCGAGACCCGCAAAGCCGCCGCCGATGATAATCACACGCCTCACGGCGATTTCTCCCGCATGCCAATCCGGTTGCGAAGGCAGAATTCGAGTGCGATGCCCAGCTTTTTCAGATTGTTTACGCGAATCGGATGTTGGTACACGTTGTAATTGACGGCTTCGATGCGACTGAGGAGGCGGCTGTAGATGCAACCCATGATTTCGGCCGGAAAGAGGTTCTGGCGATCCTCTCTCGGCAGGCACTGAGCCGCTTTTCTGTAGTAGTTCCACGCCCGACCGCATTGGAATTGCATCAGGTTCCGGAACCGGGTTGTGGTGATTCCGTCGAAAAGGTCTCTTTCGGTGTAGTTGAAACGTCTCAAGTCTTCCAGCGGAAGATAGATGCGGTCTCTCATTGCGTCGGTCTTGATGTCGCGCAGAATGTTCGTAAGTTGCAGTGCAACTCCAAGGTTGACCGCGTAGTCCCGGGATGCCCGCCTGGTATAGCCGAAGATCTCGATGCAAATCAGGCCGACAATTGAGGCGACGCGGTAACAATATTCGTATAGATCGCCGAAGGTCTGATAGCGATTCTTGACAAGGTCCATCTCCACGCCGTCAATCAGTTTGAGAAAGTGTTCTTTAGGTATCCTGAAGCGCTTCAGGGCCTTATGCAGGTTGGCGGTAATCGGATGTTGTGGCCTGCCGTCGAAACACGCGTGGGTTTCGGCGCGCCAGCTCGCGAGGTTTCGGGCGGCGGCTTCCCGCGATTCCGCGTCGTCGACAAGGTCGTCGGTGTGACGGCTGAAGGCGTACGTGGCAAAAATGGCTTCTCGCTTTGGTCTGGGCAGAAAGACGAAAGCGTAATAGAAGTTGCTGCGCGCATTGCGTACGAGGGCCTCGGTGTAGGACTTTATGTTCATTGGGGTCGCAAACGGGATTCGCTGCAGGCAGGCGGGGGCCGGAAGAGGGCGCTGAAGAACAGGCCGGGAATATCCCGTTTTTCAATCTTCGGGCGACAACTGAAGACGTCGTATCCGCCGGTATGGATCTTGTCGAGGATTCGCATTCCGCCCAGCCAGGTAAGCCGCAGTTCGTATTTGAGTCGGCCGGAGACCAGGTCCGGCAGTTCGGCGCCCTTCTGGAAAAGCAGCCTCGTGCGTTCGATTTCGCAGGTCAATAATGCTCTGAAGCCGTCGGTGGGCCGGCCTTCTGCCAGGTCGTCTTCCGAAACGCCGAAACGGTCCATATCGTACCGGGGCAGGTAGATGCGACCCCGGGAGAAGTCAATCGCGATGTCCTGCCAGAAGTTGGCCAGCTGAAGTGCCGTACAGATCAGATCGGATAGATATGCGCGGCGCGCGTCCGTGTATGAAAAAAGGTGCAGAATGAGGCGTCCCACCGGCGCTGCGGAGTACCGGCAGTAGGACAGCAGGTGATTGAATGTTCCATGCCGGTGCGTGACCACGTCCATCTTGAATGCGTGGAGCAGATCGTGCAGGTGTCGGCGGGGAAGTTGCTGTGACCGGATCGTCTCTGCGAGGGCGGTCAGTATGGGGCCTTCGGGCGCAACCGTGCAGGAGGCGAGTTTCGCATCCCATTCATCCAGCCGCCGCGTGCGTTCGGCCGGAGCCAGGCCGGGTTCGTCCGCCACGTCGTCGGCAGTACGCGCGAAGGCATAGATGCTGTACACGTGCGGCCGTATCCTGGCGGGAATCAGCCGGGAGCCCACGGGGAAGTTTTCGTAGTGCCTGCGGGTCAGGGCTTCGCAATAGGCGAACGCGTCGTCAAGCGACGTGGCCGCGGATATCGGGGATGATACGGCGGCCGGATTTGCGAGCGTATCCATACATATTAAGATAATTGATAATATTCGAATCCGCCAGAAATAGGCGCCCGACGGACAGAGATCGGATTCGAGCTCACGTTGCCGCACAAGGCGATATTCAGATGACAAAGCGTAAGCGTACACCCGCCCGGCCTCGCGTCATTCCACCGGCGCAGGCCGAAGACCGGATTCACCAGGTCCATGTCTATTACGGTTACGGAAAGGGCAAAACCACCAGTTGCATCGGGCTGGCCGTCCGTGCTGTCGGGGCCGGCAGGAGGGTGGACCTGGTGCAGTTCGACAAGGGGTACGATGGAGAGACGGAGCACTACTCCGAACGCCACGTCCTGAGACAGCTCGACGGGGTGACGTTGCATCCGACCGGATGTGAACGCATGATGCCGGATGGGTCGTTTCGATTCGGCGCGGAGCCGCAGGACATTCAGGAAGCGCGGCGCGGACTCGAAATTGCCCGGATGCTGCTTCGGGAAGGCACTCAGGATCTGCTGATACTGGACGAGATTCTCGCTGCGACCGTCTACGGGCTGCTGGAGCGGGAGGACGTGATGGATCTTCTGGATCTGTACGAGGGGGACCGCCGGTGCGAACTGGTGCTGACAGGTCACAAGGTGTGGGGCGCGCTTGTCGAACGCGTCGATCTGGCGACGGAGATGCGCAAGGTCAAGCACTATTATGCCCGAGGGGTACCCGCACGTGAAGGAATCGAATTCTAGCGTCACATAGCCTGGACCTGATACCGGCCGGCCGCCTCAGGCCGGTATTTCGTTTTGCCGGGGGTACCGGAAAAGTGTTTGTCTGGCCCTGACCGCAGGTTTATCTTGAGGTCATACCGTCCGATGCGTTGTGTTGCCAATAAAACAGACCCCCGGATCCACGTTCCAGAGGTCTGTTTTTGGTGTATCGCGGCTCATACACGTACCTGAATGACTGGGGATGCCGGACAATGCGGAACAAGAACCTGTTTCACACCGGTCAGGTGACGATCAGAGGGTCCGCCGCCCCCGACCTCGCGTGCCTCAGCGACGGCGACATCGAAAACGCGGTAAACTGGTCGTCGGTGTCTGGAGAATGCGGGTTCGAGGTCCGGTTTGACGTCCCCGTGGTCTGCCGGATGGTGGTGCTGAGATGGAAGGCGATGCCCGCGGATTACGATGTCGCCGTTCGCGGATCCGGCTCGTGGCAGGTGTTGGATTCGATACGTGACAACGTGATTCTGGGGCCCAGGGTGAAGCTCCATCTGCTCGACGATGTGAGGGCAGACGGGCTGCGCGTCCGGATTTCGCGTCCCGTCAGGGAGGACCTGCACGGCAGAGAGGCGGATCCACGCGGGGTTGTCGCCCTGTACGGTGTGGAGGCGTACGCGCCGGACCGGCTTCCTGCATATACTCAGTCGTTTCTCGATCGGGACACGCCGAGGCTGGCGACCATGCCGTACGATCTGTCGAAGCGCAGCCACCGGACGCCGGACTCTTCACTGCTGGATGTCGAGGTCCCCACGTGGGCGCCCATCCCTAAGCGTCTTTACAACGGGCAACCAACCGGGCGGGCGGTCAACGAAAAGGACTCCGCGAGACGCACGGCGCTTCAGGGGTGCGCGGCCGCTTTTTCAATTACAGGCGACCGGCGGTATGCATTGAAGGCGCAGGATGTACTGCTGTCAAATCTGGACCATTACGACCGTTACCAGTCGTTCCGGTTTACCGGAATTGACTGGAAAGCCGTCACCTTTCAGGATCCTGCATACAACCTCAGGGAGATGATGGAGTCATACGACCTGCTCGTCGACTCACCACACCTTGAGTCTTATGACCGCCTGCGTTTTCTGTTCTTTCTGCTGGATCTCGGTGAGTTCCAGTACCTGGCCATGCGGGACCGATTCGAGGCACGGGAGAACTGGGCGTCGTGTTCGCTGGCGGAAATGGTCTTTCTGGCATACTATCTGGAGGGTTTTCCGGAGGTGGGCCGCTGGTTGCAGTTGGCGGATGAGCTGTATGGATCCTGTTTCGAGCCCTTCCTGGATGACGGATACTGGTGGGAATGTTCGCCTTCGCACTCGGTCTATATGATCAGGGGAATGTGCAGGTACGCGCTGGGCAGACATCTGATTGGAGATGCGGTGTGGTCGAAGGCGTACAACGGCAAATCCCTGGAGGATGTGCTGGAGGCGCTGTGCAAGACCCTGACGCCCTTCGGAGAAGTTCCATCCATCAACGACTCCAACGGAAACGACGGCCATCTGCTGACAGACTTTCCGGAACTCCGGGTCCCGCTATACCTGATCGGGCGAGGTGATCTGTTGCGGATGGCGGGGGATTCCGGGGTCGCGCCCGCACTGCAGGGAGAGGAGCTCGCGACCGTCCCGCAGGAGGACCCTCCCTATACCTCGGTACTGTTGCCGGACGCCGGACTGGCGGTGATGCGGGACGGGTGGTCGAGAGACGATGCGTATCTGATTTTTGATTTCGGCCCGCACGGAGGCGGACACGGCCACCCCGACAAGCTGAGCTTCGTCATGTTCGCCAACGGGCACCACTGGATTCCGGATGCGTCGAATTCGCCGCATTACTCCATTTTTCCGGAACAGTACACCTGGCACAAACAGACGATATCGCACAATACCGTGCTGGCGAACAACGCGAGCCAGAACGAATGCGCCGGTCAGCTGGTATTCTGGCATACCGATGACGACGTCGATATGGCCTGTGCGTATCACGACGAAGGCTACGACGGCCTCGTGCACCGCCGTACGATCGTTCATCCCCGGCGCGGATATTTCCTCATCCACGACGAGCTTCACGCCGAAGCCGACGGATTCGACCTGGACTGGCTGTTGCACGTCTACGGCGACGTCGAGTCTCAGGCGGCTGGCAGCGTGTGTTTCCGGTACGGTTGCGGGAACCAGGGTCTGCTGTGGTGTTCCGCGGATATCGGATCAACGCCCCTGCCCGTACACCGCGGCCTCTGCGGCGGGTTCCGAAAACAGGACTGGAAGGGCCGCGGATACCCGCCAAAAGGGGGGCCGGGCTGGGTCTACATTCCGTATTTCCGGCTTCCTGGCCGGATTGAGCCGGGAGGCGGGCGGGCCGGGTTTTTTTCTGTTCTCTATCCATTTACGGAAGACGTACCGAAGGTGGCCGTCGAACGGGTCGACGACGGACGGGGTCGAGCGTCGGGAATCAGAATCGCCCACAATGGCGTGGAAGATGTGTATGCCGGCGCCGTTTCCGACTACGACGCCGCGCGGGACGGTGACTTCAGCTGCGGCAACCTGACCGGTGGTGCGAAAGCCGTATTCACGCGGCGTTGCGGCGGGGAGCCGGTCTATCGCAAGGAATGCAACTGATCGCCGGTCGCGCACCGGGTTCCCCCGGATAACCGCGTCGGCTATGGAATGCCGGAACCGGTATCGGCTTACCGAATCCGTGTAACGCCGAGGAGGGTGTGCATATTGAACGACATACACGTCTTTAAAGGACTGGACGGCCGCCAACGGTCGCGAAAACCCCGGGACCTGGGGCTGACGATGGTAGTGGACTGGGGTCTTGGGTCCGGGGCGCAGTCCGATCTGATTGAGATCACGGCCCCCTTTCTCGATTTCGCGAAGGTGGCCGTCGGCATTTCGAGGCTGCTGACCGACGATATGCTCAAAGCGAAAATCAGGCGTTATCTGGATCATGACATCGAACCGTTTCCGGGTGGGCAGTACCTCGAATTCGCGCAGGTGCAGGGCGCGACTGACCTGTACTTTCCCGCCGTGGCGGAAGCGGGCTATCGTTGGGTCGAAGTTTCGGACAATCTGGCGGCGGTGACGCACGAATGGAAGTTGAAGATGATCCGGCAGGCGGTCGAGCGGCATGGACTGACGGTGCTGGGCGAAGTGGGCCAGAAGGAAGGGTTGGACGCGGGCATCCCGATGGCCGACGATGTGATGGCATGCCTGGAGGCGGGGTCCCGGATGGTACTTCTGGAAGCGGCCGAACTGGTTGACGAGGATCCGGACAAGGCGCGCCAGGTCGAGCAGGCCGTGGAGGCGGCCGGTCTGGAGAACGTCATGTTCGAATTGCCGGGACCATGGATCCCGGGGGTGCATGCGCACGACGTTCACCGGATGCGGCGGACCCTTGTAGACCGGTACGGTCTGGAGGTGAATCTGGGCAACGTGCTGCCGGATGACCTGATGACGCTTGAAGCCTATCGCCGGGGGCTGGGTGTCAACGCGGGACACCGGGAGGAGGAGTGATCGATGAGACTCGTGGATGACGATGCCGGAATTGAGATCGACGACGAGTTTCCGTGCAGCAGCGCGGGCGAGATGCGTATCACCAACGGCGGCCACTATGAAATCGGCTATCAGCCGGAGGAGATTCCACAGTGGTTTCAGGACCTGCTGGATGAGTTGTTCGACGGGGCCGGTGTACCGAAAGAATACATGGCCCATGTGCGCGTGAGCAATTCGGGCGACGCCGCGAGGCGGGTAAAGCTCCGGTTTCTGCTCAGCCGAAAGGGTTCCAATTATATGTATCCGCCGTGGTGGGTGTGGCGGCAGGATACGGGCTGGGCCTGGCTGCCGCCGGAAGACGAGGACTACCACGAGCATGAGTATATGGACGCGCACGTGGAGATTGATCCGGGCGAAGCCGTTCGCGTGGCTTCAGCGCCCTATGAAACGCCTGATACGGTGCTCGAGAAGGTACGGCGGCTGGCGGAGCGTTCAGACATCTGGACCTTCCGGGAGATCGGGACGTCCGCGCAGGGGCGGCCTCTTCCGGTCCTGGAGTCGCCGCCGCGCGAACTGAAACTCTTGGTGGATGCAACCATGCAGTCCTGCGAGCCCGTTTCGTGGGGTATCATGCACGTCGCCCACTGGTTGACCATCCCCACGGCGCGACCGCGGCAGCTTTTGGATCAAGTGCAGTTCTGCCTTATGCCGATGCTGAATCCGGATGGCGTCTACGTGGGCCACAGCGTGACCAACGCGGTCGGGGAGGTGCCCAAATTCGGGATCAACAACCTCGTTGAAGGCAAGGGCGCCGCCAGGGAAACCGAGGCCCTCTGGAATTACCTGCTTGACATCCGGCCGGATGCCTCGATCGAAGTACATGCCCACTATACCCGGGAGGGATTCACCCGGAGTATCGGAATGCACGACAAGGATACCATGCCTCCGCATCTGCGGGAAAAAGGCGCCTTGGTCGAGGCGGCGATCGTGGAGAATTATCACGTTCAGCCTCTTGATAACCGGCGTGTACTGATCGATCCCCGAGAGCCGGAACTCGACGTGTATGGAGACCGCTACGTCATCGAGCATGCGGGTACGGTCCGGACATTTCTTCAGGCCGTTCCCGACAGCATCGAGTCCCATGGCGCCGACGTGAGAGAAATGACGGAGACCATCGCGAACGCCCTGATCTCGTGGAAGGCGCAGCGCGGATAGCCAGCCTGCAGGAGAACCGCATCGCGCGACATCGGGAATCGGGCGCAGGCTTATTATGAGGAGAGAAAAATGAAAATTGGCGTGACGCAGATTATCCTGGGCCGGTATTCGCTGGACGAAACGCTGGAGCTGTGCCGGGCCGCGGGCTATGAGGCGCTGGAACTGGTGTTCAGCGAAGGCGGCGATCCCGATGTCAATATGAGTGACGACGAGATCCGGAAGGTACGCGAAAAATGCGATGACGCCGGCATCGAAATCGGCAGTTCGATCGCGCAATATGGGGATCGAGGGAACTTCCTCAGCCTGAATTCGGAAGACAGGGGACAGGGCGTCAGGTGTCTCGCAAGGTCCATAGAAGTCGCACACGTTCTGGGAGTCGACGCGGTGCTGCTGCACCCGGGCCAGCTCACGGCCGAAGGGACCTACGAACAGGCCTGGGACCTGATGCTGGGCGCAATCAGGGATCTGGCGCCGATGGCCGAGGAGAAGGGCGTGTCCGTGGGCATCGAGAACGTATGGAACAAGTTCCTGTTGAGTCCGCGGGAAATGGCCGCGTTTGTGGATGCCGTGGGGAGCCCCCGCGTGGGAACCTATCTCGACACCGCGAATATGATGGCGTACGGTTTTCCGGAACACTGGATTCGGGGCCTTGGCAGCCGCATAGTGCGGGTGCATTTCAAGGATTTCAGCCGCGGCCGGCGCCAGTTCGTGGATCTGATGGACGGCGATACCGATTGGCCCGCGGTTATGGCCGACCTGCGCGCGGTCGGATATGGTTCTCCGGTTGTTCATGAGGTCTCGGGAAATCGCGAGGCGCAGATCGAGACGGCAACGCGTATGAGGAAGATCGTGGCGCTGTAGTTCTGATGAACGGTTCATTGGGAGCAGATTGAGGATCGGCTGCCCTGATGGTTGATCCGGGAGTGTCGATGGCTGAACCGAACAGGATTTCCACACGGGGTCTGGCCCGTCTGGCGAGAAACCCCGTGGACATGGCCGTCGAAGACCGCGGAACGACGGTTCGGGCGCTGATTTTCGGGCTGTGTCTGTCCCTGGTCATCAGCGTTCTGGGGAATGTCGTACGGTATATACTCCATTCGTCGTTTATGGCATACAGCCATATGCCGATGGGGAACCTGATTGTCTGGCTACTGTCGATTCTGGTCTGTGCGGCGCTGGCGAGGGGGTTCGGCAAAGCGTTCGTATTCTCGACCAGTGAGTGGATTACGATCTTTGCAATGGGGTTTATCGCGTCGCTCGGCCCGACCTACGGCGTGAGCGGTTACCTTGTGGGTGTCATTGTGACACCCTATTATTTCGCCACGCCCGAGAACCGTTGGGCCGAATTTCTGCATCCGTACCTCCCGGAGTGGATGATCCCCACCAACAAAGACGGGGCGATGACCTGGTTCTACGACGGTCTGCCCCAGGGCGCACCCATTCCGTGGGAAGCCTGGACGATGCCCCTGTTCTGGTGGTTCACGTTCGTCTGTGCGGTCGCGCTCGCCTGCCTGTGTGCGTCGGTAATCATCCACAGGCAGTGGTCGGAGAACGAAAAGGTCGTCTTTCCGGCGATGGAGCCCATCGTGGAGATGGCGGCGAACGCAGGCAGAGGCAGAGGATGGCTCCCGGAGTTCATGTCCGGCAAGGCCTTCTGGACAGGTTTTGCAATCGTCTTCTTTGTCTTCAGCTGGAATATTATCGGGTGGTTCAAGCCCGGTTTTCCTGTCTTCCCCACGGCGAGGGGAACCTGGATTCCACTGGGAAGAGCGTTCCCGCCTCAGTGGATCTTCGTCAGTACGGTGGTCATCTGTTTCTCCTATTTTGCAAGCCTCGAAGTGTTGTTCAGTCTCTGGTTCTTCGACCTGGTATTCATCTTCGAGGGCGGGTTTCTGAACCGGCTCGGGGTCGAGGCGATTTCACCTCACTATATGACGGGGCGATACGCGTGGCAGATCTACGGGGCTTTTATCGGCATTGCTGTCTGGTGGCTGCTGGTTTCCCGGACCCATCTCTGGCAGGCGTTTCACAAGGCGCTCCGCCCCGAAAGCAGTCCTATTGACGACCGGCGCGAACTGATATCCTATCGGGCGGCATTTATCTGGCTGGCCATCTCAACGGCTTATGCCGTCGCGTGGTTGTGGCAGGCGGGTATGGACCTGAAGGTCATCTGCCTGCTGATTCCTACGATGTTCTTGATTTACTTCGGGGTGGCGAAGATTCTTGCCGAAACCGGTCACATATACATCGGCTCGGCAACGAGGGCGTGGTCTCTGACAACGGCGGCGTTTGGCGGCGCAAGCGCCGTCCCGGCGGCCAACCACGCGCTCATGTACCCGGCGTCCGTTTCGCTCAATCATTTTCGGGCGTATACGTTTTCGCTGGGGATGCATCTGAACCGCCTGGGAGATTTTCTTGCCGGGGGCCACAGGTGGTTTTTTGGAGGGGTTTTCGGCGCCTTCGTCGTGGGCGTCGTGGGGTCCACCCTGTTTACGATCTGGCTGGGATATACAATCGGCGGGTACAACTTCCAGCCCAACTGGCTGATCATCCGCGCGGGTGTGGGCGGATACCAGCGAGGTGTGAACGATATCCTTTCGCCGGAACCGTCGGAGGTGGAGGATTATTGGTTCTTTCTGGTGGGTTTTGTCGTCATGTTGGCGTTGAATCTGCTGCGATACCGTTTCAGCTGGTGGCCCGTTCACCCGGTCGGATTCGCAATTTCAGGGGCCTGGCTCACCAGGCTGACGAGTTTTACGCTATTCCTGGCGTGGCTGGTGAAATTCATCCTGCTGAAGCTGGTTGGCGCCGCGTTCTACAGGAAATCGCGGCCGTTTTTCATCGGAGCGCTGACGGCATATATTCTGGTTACCACGCTGGGATTGATCGTAGACGCGGTATTCTTTGGCAAACAGGGGCACACGCTGCATAAGTGGTATTAACGTCAGGGTTGTTCTGTCGGGCCGCGAGGGTGGGTGACAACCTCTCTGGTCCATATCGGGGGCTGTTCGATGCCTGAAAGCGGTGCGGCGGTTACGCAGGCCGCACAACCGGATCACGATACGTTCGCAGCGGCAGGCGACCGGGGCGTCACGCTTCGATCGATCGCATTCGGACTCTGTCTGGCGGTGGCGGTCAGCCTCCTGGCCAACACTGTGCTCTATCTTGTTCATGGCTCATTGATGGCCTACAGCCACATGCCCATGGGCAACCTGATTTTGACCATGCTGTCAATGGTCGTCTGTTCGGTACTGGCCTTTCGATTCGGAAGGCTTTTTGTGTTTTCGAGAACAGAGTGGCTTACCGTCTTCACCATGGGGTTCGTGAGTTCGCTTGGGCCCACGTACGGCGTGAGCGGATACCTGGTGGGTGTGATCGTCTCTCCGTACTATTTCGCCACGCCGGAAAACCGCTGGTCAGAGTTTTTGCATCCGTATCTTCCGGATTTTATCTTCCCCCAGAACAGGAAGGGGGAGATGAGCTGGTTTTACAACGGATTGCCTCCCGACACGGCCGTGCCATGGGAAAGCTGGGCCGGGCCGCTTTTCTGGTGGTTCACGTTTATTGCGGCGGTGGCATTCGCCTGTTTTTGCGCGTCCATCATCATCCACCGCCAGTGGTCGGAATATGAAAAGCTCGTTTATCCGGCCATGGAGCCGATCGTGGAAATCGCATCCCAGGGTGGCTCCGGAAAGCGGTTGTTGCCGGAACTGATGCAGGGCCGGATGTTCTGGACGGGATTTTCAGTCAGCGCCTTTATCTACAGCTGGAATATGATCGGCTGGTTTTTCCCGGCCTTTCCGAGCTTTCGCATGACGCCGGGTTGGTACCTTCCTCTGGCGAGGGACTTTCCCGCCCTTTGGATTTCATTCAACACGTTTGTGATCTGCTTTGCCTATTTCGCCAGTCTCGAAGTCCTGTTCAGTCTCTGGTTCTTTGACCTCTTTTTCGTGGTTGAATCGGGAATCCTGACGCGGCTGGGAATGCCGTCCTGGCATTCCTACCGTTCTGCCGGACCGTATACGTGGCAGACCGCCGGCGCGTTCGTCTGTCTGGCCGTTTTCTGGGTACTGATTTCGCGGCGTCATCTCAGGGATGCATTTATGAAAGCGCTGAATCCACGCAGCGAACATATAGACGACAGCCGCGAACTCATTTCCTACCGTGCCGCGTTTCTGGGTCTGGGTATCGCCTGCTGTTACGCCATCGCCTGGCTGTGGAATGCCGGAATGGATACCGGCGTGATTGCGCTGACGATACCGACGATGTTTCTCGTCTACCTGGCGATGGGGAAGATCCTGGCGGATTCAGGGCTGGTTTTTCTGAGTTCGCCGACGTCGGCCCGGAGCCTTGTGCAGGCTGCGTTCGGGGGGCCCAGGGGCATACCGGCGGCGACCCACGCCATATTCTACCCTACCGCGGTGGCATTGAGCCATTTCAAGGGTACCATATTCACATTCGGCATGCATGCCAACCGGCTGGGCGACTTTGTCACAGGCAACAAGAGACGGTTGTTCTGGTCCGTATGCGCCGCGTTTCTGTTGGGGCTGGTGGCGTCCACTCTGTACGTCGTCTGGCTCGGATACACGGTCGGCGGATACAATTTCGAGCCGAACTGGCTGGTGACGCGGGCCGGACACAGCGGTTTCCAAGGTGCGGTCAGCGACATCATCTCGCCCAAACCGATGCAGTCCAGCGAGTATGTGTTCTTCATCGTCGGTGTGATCGCCATGGCGGTAATCACGTTCATGCGTTATCGGTTCACGTGGTGGCCGTTTCATCCCATCGGATTTGCGCTTTCCGGGTCCGCCCTCTCACACCTGACGGGATTTACGATTTTTCTGGCGTGGAGCCTGAAGGCGATTCTGCTGCGCTTTTTCGGCGCCGCGTTCTACCGGCGTTCGCGGCCGTTTTTCATCGGCCTCCTGATCGGGTACGTCTTCGCGATAGCTCTTGGACTCGTTCTGGACGCCGTCTGGTTCATGCCGCAGGGCCACAGAATCCATGTGTATTGACGTCAATTCGTAAGAAGACCACCGTCAAATTGGCCACAAAGGCCTGAATCCGGGTAGAGGGAAGACTGTAGAAGAAATCCTTGCCCTGCATTCTATTCCTCCTTGCCTCCGGCACGAGAAGAAACATCACAAGGCAGGCAATCTCTCCCCTCTCCCGTCTTGCGTCTTCCCGCTTTTGAGGGGCCGGGAGGAGAGGTCCCGTTCACGTCCCGTGACCATTAGCGTTCAGGAGCGACGACGTCAAATCCCCTTTGTTCTTCTGTGTTTATCCAATTTATAGTCCCCGAAAAATGGCGAATCATTGCTAGGACGGCAACCGGTAAGAATAAGGAGAAATGTAATGCCAAAGGGTTTTCGCAAGGTAGCGGCCAGAGACGGAGCCGGTCGGATTGTTGTGATCGAGGAGCCGATTCCACGGCCGGGCCCCGGACAGCTTCAGGTCGAGGTCCGGGCGAGTTTCGTGAGTCCGGGTACGGAACTCGGCGGCATGAAGAGGATTCGCGAACAACCGGGAAACGCTCCGCCCCGCCCGTTCGGGTATTCTAACTCCGGCGTCGTAATCGGTCACGGAGAAGGGTGCGAGGATGTTCCAAGGGGTACCCGGGTGGCCTGCATGGGCGGCGGTTACGCCCTGCACGCGAGTCACGTCTGCGTACCCCGGAATATGGCCGTCCCGATGCCCGATGCCGTGCACTTTGAGGATGCGTCGTCCATTCATCTGGTCGCGACGGCGTTGAACGCCGTTCGCCGCGCCGAGTTGACGCTGGGCGAATACATTGCGGTGGCAGGACTCGGGCCGGTGGGGCAGTTCGCCAGTCAGTGGGCGCGGCTTGCCGGCTGTCACACGCTTGCACTGGACAGGCTCCCGATGCGTCTATCGGCGGCGAAGAAGACTGGCGTGGACCGCATCGTGAACGTGAGCGAGGAGGACCCCGTCGAGGCGTCACGGGATTTTACACGGGGATATGGTCTGGATGCGGGCATAATGGCCTTTGGCGGCGACGGGACCGAGGCGTTCAAAACGATCGTGGCGATGATGAAGCGGGCGCCCGATACCCACCAGATGGGCAGGATCACGATCGTCGGCGGGGCGAAGATCGAGCACGTATTCGCTTCGGGGCTGGGTAACCTGGACGTACGGAGCGCTGCCCGGACGGGCCCGGGATACCACGATGAGGCCTGGGAACACGGAAGCGACTATCCGCCCGTGTTCATGCAATGGACCACAAGGCGGAACCTTGAGGAGTGTCTGGCGTTCATGGCGTCCGGCGGAATGCTCGTCGAACCGTTGATCACGCACCGGGTCGGGCTTTCCGATGCGCCGGAGGCTTGTGAAGACCTCATTCAGCGTCCCAACGAAGCGCTTGGCGTGGTACTGTTGCCTTAGTCCACAGGAAACCACGAAGAAAAAGGGGAATCGCAAATGTCTGATAAACGGTATCGAGGCGGTGCGATCGGCCGGACGGGCCGCGGCAATTACGGACACGGCCTTCATCTGGGCCTGGCCGGTGCGGACGCGGTGGACCTGGTGGCCCTGGCGGATCCGGACCCGCGGGGGCGGCGTGAAGCGGCCGAGGCGGTTGGCGTGGAACGGACCTACGAAGACTACCGGGAGATGCTGGACAAGGAAGCGCTGCAGATTGTAACCGTGGGACCCCGCTGGGTGGATTGTCATGAAGAGATGCTACTGGGGTGCGTGGACGCGGGCTGCCACGTCTACTGCGAAAAGCCGATGGCCCACAGCCTGGCGTCGGCCGACCGCATGGTGGACGCGGCGGAACGGGCGGGCGTCAAACTGGCCGTGGCGCATCAGGGCGTCTATCTGCCTCAGGTTCAGGCAGCAAAGCGTATGCTGGACGCCGGCCACATAGGTCCGTTGCAGGCGATTTACGCAACCGGAAAGCAGGACCATCGCGGCGGCGGCGAGGATATGATCGTCCTGGGTACGCATCTGTTCAATCTGATGCGGTTCCTGGCCGGCGACGTGGCCTGGATGAGCGCTCAGGTCACGGTGGGCGATCGGGAACTGCGTCCGGGGGATGCCCGAGAGGCGGCGGAGCCCGTCGGACTGGTCGCAGGTGACCGCATACACAGTTGCTTCGCGTTTGAGAACGGCGCCGCCGGGTATTTTGTATCCCGGGCGGATCAGCCCGGTAACGGGGAGTGTTTCGGCCTGGAACTGGTCGGGCGGGATGGAAGGTTTATGATGCGGGGCGGGGCGCCAACCCTGATTGCCGCTTATCCGTACAGCGTATGGCTTCCGGAGGACGAAACCCGGGTCTGGAACGTGCTGGATCTGGAAACCGCTCCCTTCGCCGACGGAAACCGATTGGCGGTTCTGGACCTGATCGAAGCGATCGAGCGCGACCGGCAGCCCCTCTCCAGCGGTGTGGATGCGGTGAAGGCCCTGGAAATGGTGCTGGGAGCGTATGCATCGCAGATTTCGGGCGCCCGGGTGGCGTTTCCAATGTCCGACCGGACCCACCCGCTGGAAGGGTATGCATAACCCGAACCGCGAATCCGACAGATTCACCGCTGATGAAGGCCTGTCGGGATGAACTGAAGCCGGTTCAATCCGGATTGAGCCGTCTGCTCAAGTTCGGATGCGTTGGACATACAGCCGGATTGTCGTATATTATCGTGAGCGGATCCGGTTTGACCCGAACCGCAATGGTTACCGGGCTGCCAGGCGGGAGGTGGAATCAAGATGAATGCAAGAATTACCAGAGACATCTCGGATCGGATGCGCCCTTCGGTTATGCTGGCCGCATGGCCGGGTATGGGAAGCGTAGGCGTCGGGGCATTGGATTACCTGCGACGGAAACTCGACGCGATGCCGTTCGCGGAGATTGACATGAGCGAGTACTTCGCCCCGGAGGCGGTGGTTGTGGAAAAGGGACTCGCCCGGTCGTTTTCGGACTTGCCGAGCCATGTGTTCTACTACGTTGAAGAGCCACCGTTGATCATATCCGAAAGTGAAGCGCAGATACCGGGCATGGGAGGCACGGTCCTCATGGGCCATATGCTCGACCTCGCACAGCGGTTCAAGGTGGAAGCCATCTACACCGGTGCGGCGTACGCAATGCCCATCAGCCACAACGAACGCGTTCAGGTCCTCGGCGCGGCCAACCAGGAGGCCTTGCGCGATGCGCTCGAGCAGTACGGCGTGGAAATCCTGCAGGAAGGACACATCGCCGGGCTGAACGGGCTGTTGCTGGGAACGGCCGGGCTTCGAAACATCCGTGCGGCATGCCTGTTGGCGACCATGCCGATGTACGCCCAGATGATGCCGAATCCGAAAGCGTCCCGCGAGATCGTGCGCGTCTGGGCGAAAATGCTGGACCTGGATGTGAACATGGAGGAAATCGACCAGGCGGTGGAACGCATGGACGATACCATGTCCCAGATAGAAGAGAAGATTCGCACCACCTTCTCCACCATGGAACACGAGAACGAGGATGAAATCGAACTCGAGGAAGTGGATGAGGAACAGGTGCCTCAGGTCGTCATGGAGCGGATCGAGCGCCTGTTTGGAGAGGTCGAACACGACACGTCCAAGGAGAAAGCCGCACTGTTGAAGCGTGAACTGGACCGCTGGAACCTCTACGGACTCTACGAGGACCGGTTCCTGGGGCTGTTTCGAAAGGACAGCGGCTCCGGTCGAGGTTGAAGAGCAGCCTGCCCGCCATTCTGTTGTGTACACGTTTTACAGCGACGAATCCCGGTTTCATCGAACCGGACCGCGCGAGCTGGCTACCCCGCGTCAATCCGCTGAATCCTGCCTGCGGCCGATCCGGCCGCCGCGTTTCAACCCATCACAACCGCAGCATATAAGGAGATAAATGTGTATCCGGAACCTGCCGACAGTTCCCTGTTGAAAATCGATCTGTACAGCGATACGGCAACCATACCGACCCGCGGAATGCGCGAGTTCATGTGCGCGGCGGAAGTCGGCGATGAGCAGCGCGGCGAAGACCCGTCGGTGAATGAGCTGCAAGAGACGGTGGCTGGAATGCTGGGCAAGGAAGCCGCACTGCTGCTGCCGTCCGGCACGATGTGCAACCAGATTGCCTTTGCGGTGCATTGCCGCCCCGGCGATATGGTTCTGATTGAAAGGAACGCCCATCCCCTGCATTCCGAAGCGGGCGGCGCGGCGGTTCTCTCAAGTGCAACCCTGTACCCGGTCGACGGGGACAAGGGGCAGTTTACAGCGGAACACGTGGCGGAGGAAGTGCAGCCCGCGACCCGCTACTGGCCCGGTTTTCGCCTTGTGGCGGTGGAACAGACCACGAACCGGCCGGGTGGGCGCGTCTGGCCGTTGGAGCAGATGCGCGGGGTGTGCGATGCGGCGCACGAGCGTGACCTGCAGACGCACATGGACGGCGCCCGCCTGTTCAATGCGGTCGTGGCATCCGGAATCCCGGCGCGGGACTACGCGGCGACGTTCGACTCTCTCTGGATCGATCTCAGCAAAGGGCTGGGCGCGCCTATCGGGGGTGTGCTGGCCGGCTCGAGGGGGTTCATCGAAGCCGCATGGCAGTGGAAGCAGAGGATCGGCGGCGCCATGCGTCAGGCGGGCTTTGTGGCGGCAGCGGGGATATACGCGTTGAGGCACAATATTGAACGGCTGGCGGAGGACCATGCCAATGCCAGGAGGCTGGCGGTCGGTATATCGGATGCGCCCGGCATCCAGGTGAATCCGGACGAAGTCGAAACCAATATGGTGAAGTTCGACATGGGCGGGACGGGCGTGAGTTCTAAGGCGTTCGCGAGCCGGTTGCTTGAAGGTTGGGGTGTCCGGGTGAGTACGCCGGGTCCGACCGCGATTCGCGCCATACCGTACCTCGGCATCAGCCGTGACGACGTGGATGAAGCTACCCGCGCGATCTGCTCGCTTGCCGAGGAACTGGCGCAGACTTAAAAAACTGTCGGGATTAATCTCCACAATAAACAGATTGTCGTCTGGTTATGATGAAAGTGTAGATCTGAGGTCAATGCACCTCAATTCTTACGTATTCCGCAAAGTTAATTTAACATGAACGTGCTTGTAGACTACGACAATATCCCGCGTCACCACCGAAATCGCGGGATTGACAATATCGTCGACAAAATAGCTGACGCACTCCCTGCTAATCTTTTGCCTCATGGTACGAATATTACGCTTAGGCTTTACGGTGGCTGGTATCGATATCGAAAACTATCTCGAATTGCACAGTCGTTAACGGCCGAAATCGCCAAATATTCCCCAGCGACGGTCCGATTGGGATCATCTCCCGCACGAAGGTTATTGCGAGCATCTGTAGAACTTGCACGGAGTATGTTGATTGATCCATCGCAGATTATACCGAACACATTTAGAATAAGAAATGCACCGAGCAATTTACACCCGAGAGCGATACCGTTCACAGGATGTGCAGATAGCGTTTTGTGCCCGTTAAAGGCGACTCACGACCTTTTTGCAAACGATCGATGCCCCGCCGTTGGATGCTTGACCGAGGTCGCGGATGTGGTTCAACGAGACGAACAGAAGCTTGTAGATACCATGCTAACTGCGGACCTGATCTATACAACATCATTGCGCAAATCGGATATAGTCGTTGTTACGAGTGACGATGACCTCTGGCTTGGAATCCGAACAGCAATCTCGTTAGGCGCGTGCGTCCATCATGTCCACACCCAACCGTCACGCCGGACACCACGATACTATTCGGGACACGTTGGTTATCGATACCGTGAATACTCATTTTGAGGTAATGAACAAATGAATGTCGACGACTTTAAGAGAATCCTTATCGCATTCGCCGACGATGCGGCGGATTTGGACCTAGCCGAAGGTACCCTTATGGTTCAGATTCGAGATGAGGTAATCACGGCCCGTGTAGACCAAGTTGCGGGTGAATTGTACGTTTCGGAAGGTAAGGATGACCACATATCGGCTTTCCATTGGCTAGTAAACAGAGTAGCACGCGTTCAATTGCTCGCACGTCGGGTCGAGGAAAACATCATCGAGGAGCCACATTTTGTAACTCCGTCTGGAGTGTTGTTGGACAGACTTGATACGCATCCAACCGAAAGTGAGGTAGCGATTGATGACGTTCCGTCGAACGCATTGCAAATCTTGTCCGACAGGCCAGCAGGCACGGCGACCGTACTTTATTTAACTTCCGATGCTGGAGAGGGCAAGACGACGATAATAAACCGGATGGCCAGACAGCAAGCACGACTCTATAAGGAGAAGAAGTCTCATTGGTTGTTGTTGCCAATTAGCCTTGCCGGGCGCTCGTTTCTGACATTCGACGACATTGTTGTTGCTGAACTCGTAAACCGAATGCGTTTCCAACTCTTCTATTACGAAGCGTTCTTAGAATTGGTAAAGCTAGGGGTTTTGGTACCGGCATTTGACGGCTTTGAAGAGATGTTTGTTGAGGGTACGACTGGGGAAGCATTGTCGGCTCTTGGGAACCTGGTTAACGACCTTGAGTCTTCCGGGACTGTGCTAGTAGCTGCAAGGAAAGCCTTTTTCGAATATCAGAATTTCGGCGTCCAAGCCAAATTTCTTGAGAATGTTCAATCCAAGTCGGTATCCTTTGCTAGGATTGGATTGAATCGATGGAATCAATCCCAGTTTCTCGACTATGCGAACAAAAGGAGTGTGTCCGACGGAACCGAAATATACAGCAGAATTAGGGATAGATTCGGTCCCGATCATCCATTGTTAACCAGAGCTGTTTTAGTAAAACGGTTGATTGATTCCGCGATCGATGGAAGCGAAAAAGAGCTAATTGACAGCCTTGTTGGAACAAAACCAGAAGACTATTTCTTCCAGTTCGTCAATACGCTTGTTGATAGAGAAGCCACACAAAAGTGGGTCGATCGTTCGGGCACTCCGCGTCAGCCATTACTAACTGTTGAAGAACACCATGCGATGCTTGCATCGATTGCGCAGGAGATGTGGATATCCTCCAGTGAAGTGCTACGGCGCGACTATTTGAATGTCGTTGGAGAGCTTTTCGCTGCAGGTCTTGATAAGCCACGAACAATCTTGCGGCAAGTCGTCAATCGCATAAGACATCACGTGTTGATTTCGAGAGTCCCCGGAAGCGACGACTCATATGCGTTTGACCACGAAGACTTTCGGCGATTCTACCTTGGTGAAGCATTGTGCGACACCCTCAGGTCGGATAGCCTTAGAGAATTGGAGAAATTCTTGGAAAAGGCGTCTCTGCCAATGGAGACGTGTGACGCCGCACTGAATGCAATACAGCGAAAATGTGGCGATCTCAGGCAGGTACTTCGGAGCCTTCAACAACTCGTCGATTCAGCTCCTCCTACATCCTACGTCGTTGAGAATGCGGGTTCGATCGGTGTACGATTACTTGAACTCCTTTGCGATGATCAGGAAGTTGTCGTTAGAGGATTTACGTTTCTTAGTGATGCTCTTCGAGGTCGACGCCTATATAGAGCTACGTTTGAAGACTGCCAGTTCCAAGATACTTCTCTCGAGGGCACAGAGATCAGCAAATGTAAATTCGAAGGGTGTACAATATATCAGATGGAAATACCAACCTGCTTCGATGCTGGGCACACGCTGCTGAAGAGTACGGTTGTTTGGCGCATCGTGCGATCCGTTGACAACAAGAGCATTTTTGATCCGGCTGAAATATCAAACGCACTGGTCGCCGTTAATTTTGTCGTAGAGAGCGAAGAGGAGCACTCTGCGAAGCAGCCTTCACCGCCTAGTATTGACGAAGAGACCCAATTAGCAGAACGTGTGCTTAGGGCATTTATGAAATCGACTCAAATAAACGAAGCTATATTGAGACATAAGTTCGGCAAGGAAGCAAATCGATTTATTAATAGTGTGTTGCCAAAGCTGCTCGATAGTGGTGTACTACAGGAAGTCCCCTTCAGAGGAGGTAGGCCTGCGCAAAGACGATTTGGAATTGGTGTTCCGATGAGGCAAATCGCAAAAGAAATACCTGTTCGTGTAGAGACCTTGGATGAATTCCTGTCAGCTATATCGATGCATGAATAATTCGAAGCAGATATTCTGTTGTGTGAAGGACCGATGGCTTTCTGTCTACAACAATGTTCCGCTTATCGGTAATGAGAGGGATACGCATTGGCGATCTCCGCGTTCAGGAATGGGTGATCGACCCGGTATATCCTTGGCTACCGCAAAACGAACCCACCAAGACATATCACCTTCTGCGAGACGTTGGTGGCACAGATGGCGCATCATGTGATAGGATAGTCTTTGCTACCGCAGAAAACAACCTGCGAATGGGTAATCCGGGCGTCGCAGACTGATTGCAGGAAACCCCTTATTGAAGAATTCGCCGAGTAGTGTCTACAGCGGAGGTTTGCACGATGAAACGAACATTTAATGTGAAGGCCATCTGGGACGATGAGGCGCAGGTGTTCTATTCTCAAAGCGACATTGAGGGCCTGCACATCGAGGCTGCCAGTCTCGATGAATTCGAAGCGATCATCATCGAAGAGGCGCCCGAATTAATCATCGCCAACCATCGAATTACATCCTGAACGCCATTTTCAAGTTGAACTTAACGACCGAAGTTAACCTCGATTCGCAATTATTCTGGGACCTGAACGTCGAATATATGCAGAAGAACAAAGGCGAATTGATGTCAAAGTACCTGGACACTTGAGACCACTGGACGTGAACGGAAATTTCATCATTGTGAACGACCTAGATACCCTGCTTTCGCACTGATACCTTTTGTGCTCTTTGTGGTAAATTTACCGGCTGTATTTTTTCGAATTGAAGTTTGAGTCCACTCCGAAAAGTCG
>JAAXHE010000321.1 GCA_012271065.1 Candidatus Latescibacterota bacterium | reverse complement strand
GTGGCGGGGTTTAACATCATCAGTATTCTCACGATGAACGTCACCGATCGTCGCCGGGAAATCGGCATCCTTAAGGCAATGGGGATGATCCCGGGGCGAATCGGACGGATCTTTACGCTGGAGGGCGTGGTCGTCGGCGTGACGGGAATCGCAATCGGGAATCTGCTTGGGTTCGCCGTCTGCTGGATTCAGAAGCAATTCGAAGTGATCCGGGTTCCGGGAGAGGTCTACTACGTCAGCGCGTTGCCGGTGGAGATGCGTCCCGAAGATTTCGGGCTTGTATCCCTGTGCGCCATTCTGATCTGTTACCTTTTCAGCCTGTATCCGTCCCGGGATGCGGCAGCCCTGGATCCGGTGGATGCGATCCGCTATGAGTGATCGCCGTCGCGCGCAGGCTCCCGGGTACCGGACGTGGCGGGTGGGCCGCACGGTCCCTGGCGATGGCATCGGTCCCGGGCAGGGGATCGGCGATGTATGAGTTCCTGATTGCACGACGGTATCTTCGCTCGATGCGGCGCCGGAAACGGGTCTCGTTCACGGTGGTGGTGGCGGCGGCAGGCGTGGGTCTGGGCGTCGCGGCGTTGGTGATCGTGTTATCGGTGTCGAACGGATTCTCGACGCTGGTATGGGACCGGTTGCTGGGAGTAAACGCGCATGCGACGGTGAGGAAGGAGGCAGGGCAGCGGATCGAGGACCCCCGGAAACTCCTGAACGCACTGTCGGCCCTTCCGCAGGTTACTGCCGTTTCTCCGTTCGTCGCTTCGGAAGGCGCCCTGTTGCACCGGTCCTTCGACGACGAGGTATATAGTGCGGGTGTGATGGTGCGGGGCGTAACGCCGGACGGATTGGTGGCGGTAAGCGATCTGGCGGACTATATCTGGGGAGGCGCGCTGGACCTCGGTCCCCGGGAAACGGAAGGACGCGGACGGGTATACGGCATCGTAATCGGGCGCTATCTCGCCGATCAACTGGGCGTGCGGGTAGGATCGGAAGTGCATCTATGGATCCTGCCGCATGAGATTTTCGCCGCGCAGACCCGGTTCCGGCGTTACGTGGTCACCGGCATCTTCAATTCGGGCAACCCTGAGTTCGATAGCGGTCTGGCCTATGTCTCGCTTGCGGCAGCCCGACGGGACCTGGGTTGGGAGAACCACGTTACAGGCGTCCGCCTCCGTTTCGGCGATGCGTTTCGGGCGCAGGAAATCAGTGCGGTTGTCGAGGAATCGGTCAGGAGGCTGGATCCGGCGCTTGCCGCGCATCCCTGGATGCGGGACCACGGCAATCTGTATTTTTCGATTCACCTGGAGAAGTGGGCGAGTTTTCTGGGTATCGGTCTGATCGTTGTCGTAGCCGGCTTCAACATCGTCAGCGTGCTGACCATGAATGTGGCGGAGAGGCGCCGGGAGATTGGCATTCTGAAGACCCTTGGGGTGCCGCCGCGACGGATTGGACGGATATTTACCTGGCAGGGCCTGGCTGTGGGGCTGTCCGGCGTGTTGTCTGGAAATCTGCTGGGTTTTGCCCTGTGCTGGGCGCAGCAGCGGTACGAACTTCTGAAGATTCCGGGAGATGTCCTGATCACACAGGCGTTGCCCGTGGAGATGCAGGCGTCTGATTTCCTGGCGATCTCGGCTTCCGCCGCCCTGATCTGCTATCTGTTCACGCTGTTCCCGGCCAGAGACGCCGCTGCGCTGGACCCCGTTGAGGCAATCAGAACGTAGTCCGGTCAAACGTCCGGGACCGACCCTGCCGGTAGAGCGAAAACGGAGCTCGAAAGGGTATAATGGACCCCGATCCCTTCAAATCGTATCCGCCGGGCGACCCCAGGCGTCCACCTTCGAGGGTGTTCCTGGTGCTGCTGGCCGTTGCCGTTGCGATTGCAGTCACTTTGTTCGCCGCCCTCATTGTCTATCTGCGCGAGGTCTGGACCGCCCAGCCGCTGGGCTAGAGCCGCTGGTTGAAGTTAAATGCGAAAGGGCCCGGACAGCCGTCCGGGCCTTTTACTTTCCTCAAAGCCGGGAACGCCGTTCAGTACGTGGCGCGTCCGCCGCTGACGTCGTAGCACTGACCCGTTGTAAAGGTGGCTTCGTCGGAGGCCAGAAAGTGTACCAATGCGGCGACCTCGCCGGGTTTGCCGAGGCGGCCCATCGGTATTTTGGACGTGAGAACGGCGGCCCGTTCCGGATCCAGGCTCAGGGTCATTTCGGTTTCGATGAGTGCGGGCGCGACGCAATTGACCCTTATATTGTCGTCGAGCACCTCCTTTGCCAGTGCTTTCGTGAAACAGATGACACCGGCTTTGGAGACCGAGTAGGCGGCCATGTTGGCGTTTCCCTCCTTGCCCGAGATCGAGGCGATGGACACGATCGCACCCCTCTTGCGCTTCGCCATGTGAGGGACGACGGCGCGTGAACAGAGGAAGACTCCCTTGAGGTTGGTGCTTATCACCCTGTCCCAGTCTGCTTCGCTCAGGTCCCGCACCGGCGCCTCCGGACCCACAACGCCGGCATTATTGACCAGGATATCGATCTGACCGAGGCGGCCCAGAACGGTGTTCACCATGCGGGTCACATCCTCGCTTCCGGATACATCCGCTTTCAGTGCGAGGCTTAAGGTGGAAGACGGGACGGTCGGCGGATCGAGGTCCGCGATGGCGACGGTCGCGCCCGCTGTCGCCAGGCGGTCCGCGATGGCGTACCCGATGCCCCTGGCTGCGCCGGTGACGAGGGCAACCCGGCCGGTGAGGTCCATAAACGTCTTTGTCATGGTCGTTTCTCTCAAATCAACTCCGCCTGCCCCAGGTATTCGATGAGTTTTCGGTTCGCCCTCGAGAAAGCATAGTCTTCCAGACTCTCAGGCGAGACCCATCTCACGTCAGAGCAGTTGCGCGCGCGCGCTTCTCCGCCCGTATAGTCGCATTGAAAGGCGTGCATGGTCACGCTGAAATGGGTAAATGCGTGTTTGACGGTTCTGAACCGGTTCCGAACGGCCGCGTCTACGCCGGCTGCCTC
Organism: Candidatus Latescibacterota bacterium; assembly: GCA_012271065.1. Next base: position 15,557 of record JAAXHE010000321.1, on the reverse strand, counting down.
GCGTACGGCACGAATACAGGTATCACTCAACGACTCTTCGTCCGTCTGACGGGCCGAGGGGAATTCCCAGAGCCCGCCGAGAAGTCCGTTTTCAGGCCGCCGGGCGATCAGGACGCAGTCTTTCCAGGATACGATTCCAACGCCCAGGATGTAATGAGGACGCGGTTTCTTTCGTGCTTTGACCGGGAGCGAATCCGCGATGCCGGCGCGAAACGCGGCGCAATGTCCGTTTACGGGGCAGGACCCACAGCGAGGCGCCCGCGGGCGGCAGACCGTCGCGCCAAGTTCCATTATCGCCTGGTTGTGCTCGCCGGCGTCGCCGCTGTGCAGCAGGTTGTCCGCCAGCTTCTGGAGATTCGCTCTGGTGCGGGTTTGGCCCACGTCGTCCTGAATTCCGAAGAGGCGGCACAGTACGCGGATGACGTTGCCGTCGAGTACGGCATAGTCCCGGTCGTAGGCAATGCTCAGGACCGCGGCCGTTGTGTAGGGGCCAAAACCGGGCAGTGAGGCGAGTTCGTCATAAACATCCGGCACGGCGCCGCCATGCCTTTCCACGATGTACTGGGCCGTCCTGTGGAGATTTCGGGCCCGGGTATAGTATCCAAGGCCCTCCCAGGCCTTGAGAACCCGGTCCCGCGGTGTACTTGCGAGAGCGTGAACGGTCGGAAAATCTCTCAGGAAACGCGTGTAGTAGGGAATAACGGTCTCGACCTGTGTCTGCTGCAGCATGAACTCGGAGAGCAGGACGTGGTATGGATCGGTCGTGTCTCGCCACGGAAGATCCCGCTTCTCCCGCCGATACCAGGCGAGCAGGCCTCGTTTTATCGCTGCACGTTTGGATGGTTTGATCGCCATGTCGTCTGGTGGTGAACCTCACGTCGCCGCACCGGGACGGTCTTCTTTCCGGCGACGTTTCTCTTCCGCAATATCGCTGGCGTGCCCTTTGACGACGTCCGGCGGGCTGCTTCTGATCAACTGCTGCAACGCCAGCAGGAACAACAGGATATCTTCGCCATACCCCAGGTGGGGGAACAACGCCTCCGGCAACAGGTCCACCGGCGAAATCCCGTAGAGAATGACCAGGTAGACCAGCAGTTTGCTGTACCACGGTACGCGCGGGTCTTTCATCAGACGCCAGGACAGTCTGACATATTGGGGCAGGCGAAAGAGAATGGAGATGAGGCCGCGCATGGCAGTAGCGATCTGGGGCAGACGGACGCGACACCCGTCGTCGATTCGGCTAGGCCGTGCCAAGACAGGATCTGACCCTGGGGTGACTCAGCACGTCCGGATTGATGATGTGCGCGGGTTCCCGACCCTCCAGGGCGTCGGTGACCTGGCCGTAGGTCCGGTGGTCCAGGCGCACCGCCGAAGCGTCGGTCATGCCGGCGTTGTGATTGGTACAGATGATACGTGGGTGCCCCTTGTGGATGGCGCGCGGGCCGTCTACCGGGTCGTCTACAACGTAGTACCAGAGTCGTTCTTCGACAATGGCGCGGTTGACGGCAACGTCGTCCACCAGAGTTCCCCTCGAGGGGTTGATCAGGGAAGCGTGGGGCGGCATGGCGCAGAGCAGATCGTAGGTGACAATGGCGTCCGCACCGGATACGTGCAGGGAGACGGTGGCGCATTCCCTGAACAGGTCGATTGGATCGCCGACCGGCTCCGCCCCGTACTGCGACGCGAGTTCGGCGATGTCAGGGCGGACGTCGTAGACGAGCAGGCGCCCCCTGTCGCCCAGAAGCGGTTTCGCGCGTTCGGCGACGGCCTGGCCGATGCGCCCGAATCCGTAAAGGCCAAGCGTGGTTTCCGCGGCTTCGTAGGTTCTGATGAGAGAGAAGTCACCGCTGTGGGAGAGCTGGTTCAGGGTGTAGACGCGCTTCAACGTCGCCATCCACTGGGCAATGGTGTATTCGGCCACCGTGACCAGGTGTTCCGGAGCGATGGTGACGATCACGCCGTGCCGTGTGGCCGCATCGAGGTTGACTTTCTCGTAACCGACGCCCCATCGGGAGATGATTCGCAGTTCCGTTGCGGCTTCGTAGAAGCTCTCGTGAATATGCGAGGAACTTGCGATAACGCCAACCACGCCGTCGGCTTCGTCTTCAGTCAGTTCGCCCGAATAGTAATCCAAGCTTGCAAGCCTGGCCAGTCCATCCAGCCCCTGCCGGCGGCAGTCCGAGTCGAATTCGGGGTTCCGCATGTTGGCGGACAACAGGATTCTCTTTTGCATGCATTCCCTCGTTTTAGGACAGCTTCTTAATGGTGTTACGCGTTCTGCCGGTTCACGATTTCCTGTACGATTTCCCGCAGGACGCTACGCTGGACCTTTCCCGTGGAAGTCATCGGCAGGCGGTCCGGATCGAATGGTATGGTCTTGAAGGGTGCTTCGAATGGACTCAGGTTCGCCACGGCCCCCGCTCGTCCCGCGTCGAGTATACGCCTGGCTGCTTCCTCCTGCATTTCGGGCGCCATCCCGTTGCGGAAGACCAGCGCGGCGCAAACGTCCTGTCCCCAGCGTTCGTCCTCCAGGCCCGTGACGTAGGCCGCGGCGAGATCGGGAAAGGCTTCCACGAGGGCGTTTTCAACCGCTATAGGCGAGATGTTCACGCCGCCCTTGATAACGATTTCCTTCTTTCGGCTGTGTACGACGTAGTAATCCCGGCCGCCGATGGTGCGCCGGAGCCCGATATCGCCGGTGTGAAACCAGCCGTTCCGGAAGACTTCCTCCGTGGCTCCGGGCTGGTTGAGGTAGCCACCGGATACGACCGGCCCGCGAACCAGAATTTCACCCGCTTCGCCGGGCGGCGGATCGCCATCGAGGCGGATATTGTTGTTGTCCAGTTCGACGCCCGCGGCGTTCTGTTCCAGAGCCACCCTGTATTCGTCATCGGGCAGGTCGGGCGGAACGCCGGTCACCCGCAGGCTGACTTCGGTGGTGCCGTAGCCCTGGATCAGGCGTACCCCGAATCGATCGTGAAAACGGACGGCGGGGCCCGCGGGAACGGGCGCGCTGCCGATCATGATCTTTTTCAGTGCGGAAATGTCGTGTCCGGCCGCGTCGAACGCGTCGGCGTCGGCAAGAAGGTCTCGCATGATCGTCGGGACTATGCTGCTTGAGGTGGCTTTCTCTTCTGCGATCACAGGCCAGAAATTCGAGGCGCTGTAGCGGGAGTTGAGAATGAGCGTTCCACCAGCCATGAACAGCGCTATCGAGAACACGGTTGAATTCACGTGATGCAGCGGCAGGACCAGGCTCAGGCGTTCGTGTTCGTCGAAATGCAGCCACCGGCCGATGCCATCCGCATTGCTTGCGATGCTCTGCCTTGTGAGCAGGACGCCCTTGGGCTTGCCGGTTGTTCCGGATGTGTAGAGGATGATCCCCGTGGTCTGTTCCCCGATGACGTCGCCGCTCCACTCCGGCTCGAGGTCGGTGGACCGATCAACGTCGCCCGACAGCAGGCCGTCCGTGGCCGCAATCGGGATCTCCGGCGCGACCTTCCGTTCTGAATCCAGGTCGTCAGGGAGGACGCACAGCAATTTGACGTTCGAGTCTTCGAGCTTGTATCGTTTGCGTTCCGGCGCGTCGCGCCGGAGATCCAGCGGGACCGCGGTCGCGCTGAGGCGGAAGAGTGCCTGGGTGATCAGGAGGACTTCGGGACAATTGGGCATGGCCAGGGATACGCGGTCTCCGGGGCCGATGCCATAGTCAACGTGAAGCCGGTCCGCAAGCGCGGCCGTTTGCCGGCCAAGGTCTCCGTACGTGATAATCGACCGTTCTTTCCGGTCCAGGTCGCGAAAGATGATGGCCGCGTGATTTTCGCCACGCGATACCCTGTGCCGAAGAAGGTGCGTGAAGTTCTTCCAGGGAAAGCGATAGACGTGAGGGCGGCCATTTTTATTACATGTGAAGATCCGTGGATCCATAGTGATTGAACTGTCGGTCATCGCAACCGTATAAGGCGTCTGGAAGCTTGATCAGGTCCCGCGGGTTTCGCATCGGGCCCTGTGGAGAAGATGGTGGTCGGCCAGGACGAGCGCGATCATGGATTCGACCATCGGCGCCGCGCGGGGCAGGACGCAGGGATCGTGGCGGCCTCGGCCCGATAACGTGGCTGGTTTACCGTGGATATCCACGGTTTCCTGAGTCCTGAGGATGGTTGCGGTCGGTTTGAATGCGGCACGGACCACGATGTTCTCGCCGTTGGAGATCCCGCCCTGAACACCGCCCGACCGGTTGGTGCGCGTGCGTATCCTTTCTCCGTCGTTGTAGAACGGATCGTTGTGGCTGGAACCGGTGAGTTTCGTGCCTGCGAAACCGGATCCGATTTCGAATCCCTTGCAGGCCGGCAGAGAAAGGATGGCTTTACCCAGGTTGGCTTCCAGTTTGTCGAATACGGGTTCCCCCAGGCCAGGCGGCACGTTGCGCGCTACGGCTTCCACGACGCCTCCGAGGGAGTCGCCGTCTTTGCGGGCCTGTTCGATCTGTTCGATCATCTGATCGGCGATCCTGGAATCGGGGCAGCGGACGATGTTGGATTCGATCTGGTCCCGCGTCACCACGTCGGGATCGATGTCTGCCTCCAGACCGCGAACGCGTTTGACAAAGGCAAGGACCTCAACCCCCAGCGTCTGATGCAGGATTTTTCGCGCGATCGCCCCCGCAGCCACGCGGCCGATTGTCTCTCTCGCACTTGCCCGCCCGCCGCCTTTCCAGTCGCGAACTCCGTATTTTGCCTGGTAGGTGTAGTCGGCGTGGGAGGGGCGGTATTTTACCCGCATCTCCTCGTAGTCTCTGGATCGGGCGTCCCGGTTCAGCACAATCAGTGAGATCGGCGTGCCAAGGGTCCTTCCTTCGAAGACGCCAGAGAGGATTTCGACCCGGTCTTCTTCCTTTCGCTGGGTGGTAATCCTGCTCTGGCCGGGTCTGCGCCGGTCCAGTTCGGTCTGGATCTCCACCGACGTTATTTCGAGATTGGGCGGGCAGCCGTCAATTACGACGCCCACGCCGCCGCCGTGGGACTCGCCCCAGGTGGTGATGCGGAAGAGGTGACCGAATGTGTTGCCCATGCGCCGTTCGCTCCTGGCTGAATTCTTCCGGATTTCCGGCTCGCGAAGCCGTCGTCCCGCCCCGCCGGAAACGGCCTCAATTTACCGAATCCACAAATCAGGGTCAAGCAAAAGTCTGTGTGTGAGAACGATTTTGGCGCAGGGACACACGTGGCGCAAGCTCCCGACCCGCGACATCTTGACAGGGTCGGGACGCGGGCCTATCTTGTGCTCGCCGGGTGTTCCGTCCGGGAAGCAGATCGCTTGAATCGCCGGGCGAATGGGGCGTCTTTTTGGGGACGGAACACCGTTCTTCACCGGAGGTCTGGATGGCGGAAAACTACTCGGGTATTCTGGAAGAAATGACGATCGATCAGGTCCGGGGGCTGAAGCCGGACGTTGCCGTGATTCCGGTCGGGTCAACGGAACCGCACGGCCCCGCGCTGCCATACGGTACGGACAGCTATCGCGCGGAGGCGATCGCCTACGGCGCCACGCGGGCGGCGAACAGCCAGGGCGGAAGCGTGGTTTGCCTGCCCACCGTCCGGGTCACCCTGAACAACAACTTTCGCGCCTTTCCTTTCGCCTGCCGCATGCGTGTGTCAACGTTTATGGCCCTGCTGAAGGACCTCGTAAACATGTGCGAGGCGGATGGTATCGGGAAGGTGGTATTCGTCAATGCACACGGAGGCAATCCGGACGTGATCCGGGCGGCAATGCGAGATCTGGCCGCCGAAGACGGTGCTTTCGTCTGCATGATACAGGCTTCTTCCTGCGCGTCGCGGGAGGCGCGGGAGGTCTGCGAAGAGCCGAGCGACCACGCGGGCGAGGAGGAGACGTCACAAATGCTCTATCTGCGGCCCGACCTCGTCCATGAAACAAAAATCGGCGACAATCCGCGGATGCAGCCGTCGCTGACGGTCCTGACGGAATTCCAGGTTGACTTCGTCAGGCCCTGGCATCTTTACATGCCGGCGTCCGCCGGCGGAGACGCAACCCGTGCATCCCGTGAGAAGGGCAGGATCGTCATCGATTCAAGCATTGAGGGTACGGGCAGGTTTCTGGTCGAACTGTCCAGGGCGGACAGGAATAGCGATTTCCCGTACGCTTAAGCGGCACGGCTTTCATTCATCAGAACCAGTGGAGAACATGATGAACTACAGCGACCTTGGTGTAAAACCGTTCATTAACGCCAGCGGAACGATCACGACCCTCGGCGGAAGTCTGATGCCGGCCGAAGTGCTGGATGCCATGCAGGCGGCGGCGGGAGCGTTCGTCGATCTTCCGGAACTGAACGAACGGGCGGGCCGGTACCTGGCAGGAAAGATCGGCGTCGAGGCGGCGTTCGTGTCGTGCGGCGCAGCAAGCGGCATGCAGCTGTGCGCGGCAGCCTGCCTGACGGGTACGGACGAGAAGAGGGCACGGGCATTGCCGCATACCGAAGGCTGGCGGAATGAGTTCGTGGTCAGTCTCGTGGACTCCCATACCTATATTCATCAGGGGATCGAGGTCTGCGGCGGCAGGCTGGTTCGGGTGGGCAGCAGGACCGAGGTGGCGGTCGGGGACATCCTGGGCGGGATCACGGAGCGGACGGCGGCCGTGGTCCACTTCCTGGGTACGCAGAGTAAGGCGCAGCTCGAAGAGGTGGTTGCCGGGGCCGACCGGATGGGAGTCCCGGTGGTGGTAGACGCCGCGGCGCAGCTTCCGCCCAGGACAAATCTCACGGAGGTTGCGGGCGTCGGCGCGAGCCTGGTTGTATTCAGCGGCGGCAAGGGTCTTCGGGGCCCCCAGTGTACGGGTCTGGTCCTGGGAAAGAGCGATTACGTGGACGCGGTCCGGTTGAATGCCAGTCCGTTCAGCGCCGTGGGCCGCGGCATGAAGGTTGGCAAGGAAGAGATCCTCGGGCTGCTGGCGGCGGTGGACCTGTTTCTGGACGGGAGCGACGAGGAGGACCGGACAACCTGGCATCGCCAGGCGAAGCGGGTGGTGGAACTCGTGGCGGAGGTACCCGGCGCCACAACGTATGTATTGGGCGAGGGCCAGCAGGCTTCTCCCGATTTCGCACCCAGGGCGTACGTTGATCTCGATGAAAGTGAAACCCTCCGGGTGATACGGGCGATGCGGGAAGGGGAACCGCCGGTAGTGGTCCGTTCAAGCGGGAGTGGAATCGTGGTGGATCCGATGACGCTGACGCCCGGCGATGAGGAGATCGTCGGCCGTCGATTGAAGGAGGAGCTTGGCCGATGATCGATGCCCATCTGCATATCGGACATCTGGGCAGGAGTATAGAGAATACGATCGGGCATATCGACGGTATCGGGGCGGAGAAAGCCGTATTCCTTCCAATCGAGACGGCCGACAGGGAGTACGAATGGCTCACCGAAACGGTGGCTCAGGCGCATGAGCGGTACCCGGACAGAGTCATTCCCTTCTGCCACGTGGATGTAACTCGCGACGACGCGGTTGCGGAACTCGAACGACGCGCGGCAACGGGAGTTTTCAGGGGATACGGGGAACAGAAACAGCACCTGCCGTTGAACCATCGCGGTCTGGAGCGCGTGCTGGCCTTCTGCAACGAGATGCGCTGGCCCGTTACGTGGCATTTCCAGGAGGGAAATCGAGGTTACAACCAGGGAATCGCGCATTTGGAAACGCTCGTGCGCAAGTTCCGTGACATCAGGTTCATCGGGCACGCGCAGTCCTGGTGGTCCAATATCAGCGCTGAGGCGCCGCCGCCGGAGGAGACACTATACCCGACTGGGCCGGTGATTCCGGGCGGACTGGCAGACCGGCTGCTGTCCGATTACGAGAATGTATACGCGGACCTTTCAGCGGGGTCGGGACTGGGGGCCATCACCCGGGACGAGGCGTTCGGCAGGGACTTTCTGAAGCGCCACCGGCGGAAACTGCTGTTCGCCACGGATTGCCCGTGTGTGGATGGGCGGGGAACCAACTATCCGCCGGGATGTTTTGCGGCGAAGAGTCTGCCTTTCCTGAGACGGATGGTGGACGATCCCGAGGCGTTGGAGGACATTCTGCATCGGAACGCGGTGCGCGTGATTGGTCTCGAGGGGAATTGAACGATTATATCGATCGCGACAAGAGACATTGACCTGAACGTCCTGAATATGAGAGCGCGGATGCCCTTCCGATACGGGATCGCGTCTCTCGTCGCCGTGCCCCATCTGTTCGTCCGGGTGACCGCGGAGATCGACGGACGCCGCGAGGTAGGACTCGCCGCGGACGGGCTCCCGCCCAAGTGGTTTACGAAGAACCCTGAGGCGTCGTTCGAGGAAGACCTCGAGGAAATGTTGACGGTCATCCGGCAGGCGTGCCGGCTGGCTCTGGCGGCGGGCCCGGCGGAGTCCGTCTACGGTCTCTGGCGGGAAGTCTACAACGGTCAGAAGGAATGGGCTGCAGCCACACCGTACCCGCCATTGCTGTGGGGATTCGGCGTGAGCCTGGTCGAGCGCGCTCTAATCGACGCGTTTTGCCGGAACACCGGGGTAAGGTTCGAAAGTGCATTACGTGAAAATGCCTTCGGCATTCGGCTGGGAGAGATTTGCCGCGAATTTGGCCGGACGGAACCCCGGGCGTTGCTGCCTGAACGCGCGAGCAGGTCGATTGTGGCGCGCCATACCGTGGGGTTGACCGATCCCCTGACAGATGCGGACATCCCGACGGACGAACGCGTGGACGACGGCCTTCCGCAATCTCTCGAAGCCAGTATAAAGACGTACGGTCTGTCGCATTTGAAAATCAAGCTGTGCGGCGATTCGGACCAGGACGCGGAACGGCTGAAGGACATCGCCACATTGATGGAACGACATTCCGGAACTGACTACGCGTTTACGCTGGACGGTAACGAGCAATACACCGAAATCGATCCGTTCCGCGCGTTGTGGGAGTCGATTGCGTCGGACCCGTCGCTCCACGCGTTCATGGGACGGCTGCTGTTTGTCGAGCAGCCGCTGAGGCGGGACGTCGCGCTGGGCGCGGCAGCGGGGCGGGCGATGCGCGACTGGCCAGGCCGTCCGCCGATGATTATCGACGAGTCCGACGGGACGTTGACCAGCGCGGCGGAAGCGCTGGAACTGGGATACGCGGGAACCAGTCACAAGAATTGCAAAGGGATCTTCAAAGGCGTCGCCAGCGCCTGCCTCATCGCGGACAGAAGGAAGAAGGACCCCGGTCGGAGATACGTTCTGAGCAGCGAGGACCTCGGGAACGTCGGCCCCGTCGCGCTGCTGCAGGATCTGGCGGTGGCCGCGTGTCTGGGCGTGGGTCATACCGAGCGCAACGGTCATCACTATTTCACGGGGTTGAGCATGTATCCCCGGGACGTGCAGGAGCAGGTTCTCCAGAATCACGGCGGCCTCTACCGCCGTCACGACGACGGGTTTCCGACGCTGGACGTTCGGGGCGGCCGGCTGGATATCGGCAGCGTCGTCGCTGCGCCATTCGGTTACGGGTTCGAGCTGGACACCACGCGCTTTACCCCGTTGGAAGACTGGTCGGCGGGATCTCTGGATCTTTGAAGATTCTCTAATGATATGTGTCGCTTGTTCCTCCGGCCGTCACCGGATGGAGCGCGTTCAGCAACCCTGGCTGCAGTGAAGAAGATTCCAGGTTTCGCGGGAGGCAGGTTTGGGACAGATCGACTGGAATGCGGTCCGGGATGAGGTGAAGGGATACCTTCAGGATCTGATCCGCCTGGACACGACCAATCCACCGGGAAACGAGATACTCGCCGCGAAGTACCTCGCCGGCGTGTTGCGGCGCGAAGGGTTCGATCCCCGGGTGACCGAATCGAAGCCGGGGCGGGGAAACGTGACGGCCCGGCTTTCCGCTGGCGGCGAACCGCTGGTGTTGCTGGGGCATACGGACGTGGTCGCGGTGGAACCCGACCGGTGGCGTCATCCGCCGTTCGGGGGACAGGTGCACGACGGGTACGTCTGGGGCCGCGGCGCGCTGGATATGAAAAACATGGTCGCGGCGGAGTTGATGGTGTTTCTGTTGTTGAAGCGGCAACGGATCGATCTGAAGCGTGACGTGATATTCGCGGCCACGGCGGATGAAGAGGCGGGCAAGGGAGACCACGGTGTCGGCTGGCTGCTGGACAACCATCCGGAGCAGGTCGACGCGCCGTTTGTGCTGACGGAGGGCGGCGGCGCGGAATTCCGGGTGGGCGATGCCCGGTTCTATACCTGCCAGACCGGACAGAAGGGCATCTGCAGATTCCGAATGGCGGCCGGCGGTCAGCCCGGACACGGCTCCAGGCCGCACCGGGAAAACGCCGTGGTGAGGCTGTCCGAAGCGGTCGCCGCCCTGGGGCGGGCCGAGTTGCCTATACATCCCTCGGAGACGGTCCGGGCGTATCTCGAGAGGATCGCCGAAACCCAGGATTCCCGCACCGCGGACAGGCTGCGTCGTGTCCTGGAGCCCGCACACAGCGAGGCGGCGCTCGAATCGCTTCCGCTGGCGCCTGAATTCGTGTCGAACCTGCGAGCGTCGCTGCGAAATACCGCTTCCGTGACCATGCTGGATGCCGGACAGAAGATCAACGTCATTCCCGCCGAGGCCACAGCGTGGGTCGACGGCAGACTGGCGCCCGGACAGACAAATGCAAGTTTCTTCGAAGAGATCCGACGGCTCATCGGAGACGACGTCCGCATCGAAGTAGACCAGTACAGCCCCCCTCTGGAGGCTGGGATCGACTCGCCGTTGTACCGGACGATCGTGGAGGTGATGGCGGATCACGATCCGGGGGCGCACGTCGTGCCGTCGCAATCCACGGGGGGAACGGATGCCAAACACATCTGTCCGCGAAGGCCGTCGACGCAGGTGTACGGGTTCATGCCCTATCGGGGAGCCCCCGGAGAAGAGGAATGGCAGCTGATTCACGGGCACGACGAACGCACATCCGTAGAGAATCTGGCTCTCGCCACCCGGGTGCTATTCGATATCGTCTGTCGCTTCTGCGGGTAATACTCGTCGAGGCCCGTTTCGGCGGAAACCGATCGGAGGGATTCAGATGCGGGTGCTGGTTACGGACTATGCGTGGGCCGACCTCAGTGTGGAAGAGGGCGTCCTGGAGGGGATCGGGGTCGAGCTTATGTCCGCGCCGGATGGCAACGAAGAGACGCTGGCGCGGCTGGCTGTCGGCGCAAGCGGCATCATGACCTGCTGGGCCCAGACGACGAGGCGTGTCCTCGAGGCCGCGCTGCCGGATCTGAAGGTGGTCACGCGATACGGCGTGGGGTTGGACAATATAGATGTGGACTACGCAACCGCCCGGAAGATTCCCGTGGCGTACGTGCCGGATTATTGCATGTCGGACGTGGCGGAACACGCGATGGCGCTGTTGCTGGCGCTGTCTCGGAAGGTGGCGGCTTTTGACCGCTCGGTTCGGGGGGATGTATGGGAAATACAGGCCTGCCTGCCCCTGAATCGCCTGACCGGGCAAACGCTGGGGCTTATCGGCTTCGGCCGCATCGCACGGGAGGTCGCGGTTCGCGCGGCGCCGTTCGGACTTCGTGTTCTGACAACCGCGCCGTCGCTGCCGCCGGGCACCACGGCGCCAGGCGGTGACGAGGCCGTCACGCTGGATGTGTTGCTGGACACGTCGGACTACGTTTCGATCCACTGTCCCTCCACGGATGCGACGCGGGGACTTATCGACACGAATGCCCTTCGCAGGATGAAACCCACGGCCTGCCTGATCAATACGTCGCGAGGCGATATCGTGGACGAGACCGCGCTGGCCGATGCGCTGGATGCGGGCGAGATCGCGGGGGCCGCCCTGGATGTCCGTGTCGAGGAGCCGCCGGGCGAGGGCGACCGGCTTATCGGGATGCCCCAGGTGATCCATACGCCCCATGCGGCGTTTTATTCGGCGGAGTCCCTGATCGAACTTCGGGAACGCGCCGCTATGGAGACCCGCAGGGTGCTGCAGGGAGAAGAACCCGAAAACCTGGTGAATCCGGAATACCGGCGGGAGGACGGGTGACGTGATGTCCGAAAGACCCAACATACTGGTACTGATGTGCGACCAGCTGCGGCGCGACGCGCTGTCGATTCACGGCGACGTGAACCTGAAGACGCCGCATATCGACGGACTTGCGACGAGGGGCGTCAGATTCTCGAACGCCTGTTCGACCTATCCGATCTGCGTGCCGTTCCGATTCACGTTCATGACGGGAGAGTACGCCCACAGCCGGAAGGTCCCCGGTATCGAGTACCGGATGTCACCCACAGAATACACGTTGGCCGATGCGTTCAACGAGGCGGGGTACGAAACGGTATACGTGGGAAAGTGGCACCTGGACGGCGGTCACGGAAGAATGGGTTCCGCGCTCGAGTGCGGGCGTACGCCGGTGCCCCGGGCGTACCAGGGCCGCTGGGAGAAGTGGTTCGGATTCGAACTCAGAAACGCGCCCTTCGACACGTACTATTTCGAGGACGACGATCCGACGCCGCGGCCCGTTGAAGGCTATCAGACCGACGGATTGTACGATATCGGAATGAACTACCTTGCATCGGAGCGGGATTCGACGAGGCCCTTCTGTATGGTCATTTCGGTCGAGCCGCCGCACGACCCGTTCGAAGCGCCGCCCGACATTCAGGCGGCTTGGGAAGCCAGGGAGATTGAACTGCCGCCCAATTTCGAGGCGCCCGACGCGGCGCGGTCCGAGGCATTTTTGCTGGATCGCAAGCGCTATTACGCGATGGTGGAGAATCTGGATGGCAACGTCAAGCGGATGATGGACTTTCTGGAGGCGCAGGGCCTGGCGGAAAATACGGTTGTGATGTTTGTCTCGGACCACGGCGAACTGGGCGGCAGCCACGGACTGAAGGGGAAGCAGTGGCCGTACGAGGAGTCCGTGGGTATTCCAGCGATAATCTTCGACCCCCGTTTTTCAGGTCGTGCGGGCGCCGCCGTCGAGGATCCGATCTGCACGGAGGATTTTTTCCCGACGCTGCTGGGTCTTGCGGGGTTGACCCCGGGCGAACATCTGCCGGGCACGGACCTGTCTCCTCTGATTCGCGGAGAGATTGACTCGCTGGATCGGGAAGGCGTACTGCTGGAGTTTGTGGCGGAACTCCGAAAGGGAATGGCGTTCAACAGGTGGGTGTGGCGCGGGTTTCGCAGCAGGCGGTACAAGTATACCGTCCGGGGAGACAAAATGGGCGCGGGGGCGTGGCAGTTTTTCGATCTTGAAGCCGATCCGTACGAGTGGAGGAACCTGCTCGATCACCCCGACTTCCAGGATGAAATCGCCCGGCACCACAGGCTTCTCAGGGAACGGCTGATCGAGACCGGCGACCACTTTGTGTTGCTGCCGGCATTCGGTTGCGAGGGCGTGAACATGTGGCAATAGCGATTGGAACCGGATCGCCGGTTTGTGTTGTTGGGTGAATTACCCGTCCTCGAACCAGGCGCGAAGGGTGGGCTCGTATGGGGCGTGCGCCACGCCCTTCTCCGTGACGATGGCAGTGACCAGGCGTGCGGGCGTGACGTCGAATGCCGGATTGTAGACATTGACGCCTCCCGGCGCGGTCTGTCTGCCCAATCCGCGGGTGATTTCTTCCGGTTTGCGTACTTCGATGGGAATTTCCTCGCCGCGGGGCCGGGACATGTCGATGGTGGAGAGCGGGGCGGCGACGTAGAAGGGCACGTTGTGTTCCCGTGCCAGAATGGCCAGTCCGTAGGTGCCGATCTTGTTGGCCACGTCGCCGTTGGCGGCAATGCGGTCGGCGCCTACGATGACGCTGTCGATGTTCTTCTGACGCAGGACCGACGCCGCCATACTGTCGCAGATCACCGTGACGTCGACGCCGCTCTGACGGAGTTCCCATGCCGTGAGCCGCGACCCCTGCAGCAGGGGGCGGGTTTCATCGGCAAAAACCGCAACCTGTTTTCCGGCTTCAACTGCTGCGTAGATCACGGCCAGCGCCGTGCCGTAATCCGCGGTGGCCAGGGCGCCCGCGTTGCAGTGGGTGAGTACGGTGGCGTTGTGGTTGAGCAGTTCGGCGCCGTTCTTTCCTATCTGCCTGCAGACCTTCCTGTCTTCCTCGAAAATCTCCTGCGCTTCCTCCAGCAGCCGGTCCCGAATCTGAACGGGATGTCGATCTGCGACTTCGCTGAGCCGCCTGTCCATCCGGTCCAGCGCCCAGAAGAGGTTCACGGCGGTGGGGCGTGTGCGAGCCAGTCTTTCAATTGCCTTCCTAGTCCCTGAAACGACATCAGACCCCGAGTTCAGGGCTTCCCGCGCGCCGATGACAACGCCGTACGCCGCGGCCACGCCGATCGCGGGAGCGCCCCGGACCCTGAGGCTTTCGATGGCTTCGGCAACGGTTTCCACGTCTCCGCAGTCGATCCGGACGTATCGTTCGGGCAGAACGGTCTGATCGATCAGCCGGAGGGTATCATCTTCCCAGGCGATGGTTGGAACAGGCATCGGTCGGATCCGTTTGTTTGATCCGGTGGCTTGGAAGGTTCAGTTACTAAAGAGAGGGTGTCTCGGCGAGTGAGGGGTCTTCTTCGATCCGTTCCGATGGGGCGTCGCCCCACAGGCGTTCGAGGCGATAGAACGCCCGCGCCCTGGGCTGGAAGATGTGCACGACCACGTCGATGTAGTCAAACAAAACCCAGGTACGCGATTCCTGTCCTTCGATATGCCACGGCCGATAGCCCGCCGCTTTCGTGCCTTCCTGAAGCGCGTCCGCCAGGGCTTTGACGTGCACGCCCGAATTGCCGGTACAGATAATAAAGTAGTCGGCGACGTCGGAGACCGCGCGCAAATCGATCAGAAGAAGGTCTTCGCCCTTTCGGGACTGAAGGCATTCGATGCAGAGGTCCAGTATTTCACGTATCTGATTGGACAATTCGGTTCCGTTCCGTGACAGGACGACTGCTGTCGCGTTCGCGGCTATCGTCGCGGCCGGTCCGGGGGCAAGATACCCAGGCGTTCGTAATCCCTGCCTATAATGACCGCAACCTGCTCGATGCGATACGGGTCATGTACGATTTGTTGAATGTGCGTCCTAAGTCCCATCGCACCGGCCACTGTGCGGGCGTTTTCAAGCTTGCCGGCCCGGTCGATCACGATGGTTTCGGGATAGTTGAAGCTATCGGCATTTTTCCACGTCATGACGTCGAAACCCGCTTCCCGCAGGTAACGCCCAACCTTTTCCGCGACCCCGGCAACGCCGCAACCGTTGAGTACTTCGATTCGGATCGCCTGAATCGTATCCGGCATGGTATTCGAGGAAAGTTCCCGTTTCGGCACGGGGAGAGATTCCGGCTTCGGCGCGGCGAAGGGCTCAGGATCTGATACGGCTGAAGGGGGTTCCGACGGCAGCCGTCGCTGGATGTCGAAGACGGCAAACCCTGCAAAGGTCAACGCCCCCACAGCAAGCAGGATGATCTTCCGTGACATCTGCTATCAGTCCGTTGATAAAGTCGCTCTGCAGGCGAGGCCGAAGACAAGGCGCGCAACCGAGTC
>JAAXHE010000205.1 GCA_012271065.1 Candidatus Latescibacterota bacterium | reverse complement strand
GCGACTTTATCAACGGACTGTTAAGGCCCTGCACAAATTCAATCCGGCTACGCCGGAACCATATGATGCGCAACGGGAGTTTCCGCGAGACCGATACACTTCGGATTACGTGTCCAAGGGATCCGATGGTAAAGACTTGCCTGTTTGTTCGGTTGAGTTCGAGATTCCGGAGAAGCTTCGGGTTGAAATTGAAGAGCTGCCCGGGGTAGACGGAGATTCTCCAGATATGGTCACCGCGACGCGCTACTACGATGGCACCCTCAATTTCCAGTACACATCCACAATTGAGGAGAAACCGCTCGCACCCGAACCGGTAATTAACGCGCTTGATGTGTTTGCGTCTGGTGCTCGGCGGCTTGTTGCACCAGACCCAAATCAGGAGGAACACACGGCAGAACAACGCATCGAACTTGCAGATTTCGCAACGGCATGGAAAGGCAAACTGAAGCCCATAGTCGATCTCCGTGGCGATAATGGAGCAAAATTGCTAACCAGACTGCGCTCGGAGGTGGAGAGTAGAAGTAACCCAGAAACTGCCCATTTGGTAGAAGCGCTTCAACGGAACATTGAGTCGGTACTTGATGTCGCGAAAGAACCATCTGTTTCTGACAAGATTAATGAAAAAATCAAAGACAACCTTCCCGTTGTAATCTGCTTCGAAAATTACGGCATTCTCGACGGCGCGATCTGGTTACCTCGTTTTATAGAAGACCTGAATCGTGATCCGAACGATTCTCGTGCGCGTACGATCAACGCGCTGTTCAAACATGTCGGGCTTGATGCGAGAGAGATCGCGGTACTTGGCGATGAAGTAGCGGAGCGAATTCGGCAACAAGGCCGTCAGCCGGCGCCTGAGCAGATTGCCGCTGCGCAGCAGCGCAAGGATAGACGCTCTGTCTTGCTCAATTCTGCTTCCATCGATATCAGCAGACGGTTTTCCGAATGGTGGTCACAACGTCGTCACAAGATTCGATATCAAGCTGATGGTGACAGTTTTCGTATCTGGATTGCTGACGACCGCCGACCTGATGTAGAAATCGAACTTGAAGCCCGAAGTAAAGGGTTTCAGTGGTTCTTTCATTTTACCTCGTCTTTCTTGTTGAGTCGGACAGTGGACATAAGGACGCGATTCTCCTGCTCGACGAGCCTGGTTTGCACCTCCATCCTACTGCTAAGCAGGAATTGATTAAGTTCTTCGACAAGCTCTCCGATACCAACCAGCTTGCCTACACAACCCACTCGCCGTTCCTGATTGATGGCGAACGCTTGCATAGGGTCAGACCGGTCACCGAGGACGTCACCGGACATGCGCGTATTACGGCGGAAACATGGCCGAAGGACCGCGAGACCATTTTCCCGCTTCAAGCCGCTGCCGGGTACGCAATGATTCGTGGACTTTTCCAACATCGCAAAAACGTCCTGGTAGAGGGAATGAGCGACTTCTACTACCTGCAGGCGCTGTCGCAGCAGTGTTCGAAATCGGGTCGCAAGGCGTTACCGGACGATATCTACATCACGCCCTGCGGCGGCACAAAACATGTCGGACACTTCGCGTCAATGTTCCTCGGACACGAGGTACGCCCTCTTATTCTTCTGGACGGCGACGATGCTGGACGGGCTCGTCAAGACGCTCTGATTAAGGAACTTTACGTCGATCATAACTCGAACATTGTGATGCTGGACGAGGTGCTAAACCGACCCGGGCAGGAGGTTGAGATAGAAGATATACTCGGCGAGACGCTTGCAGACGAAGTTCTTGACAATGCCGCCAGGTTGTTTTCCGCGCTTAACCAACGATTCGAGAGTGTAAACTCTTCCGGCTGACAAAGCCGTCGCCAAGGTAACAGATCGGATTTGCTAATGAGAACCCTGCAGCGGCCTCGCGCGTAATCCACGACGCTCCACGCCATGCTCCAATCCTCACCCGGGCACCGAATACAGGAGATATATACCCTGTTGGACGATACGTTCCCATCCGAGGAAGCCACAAGTGTTCTACTTGACTCAAGCTGACGATATGACTCGACTTTCATCGTTAAGTGACCAATTAATAGTAATATATATTACTTGACGGTCACTTGACTGAGACCGCGCCAAAGGAATTACGGGTACAAATCCCATTACGCTAGTAATCGGTTCTTGGGCATGATCCCTCGTCAGATGGGTAGCGACTCTCTTGGTACGCTACCAATCAACGCTCGCTCGCTGATTTCCAAAAATCCGGCCAAACGCGAATTGTGCCATTAAACGAAAAATGGTGCATTTGGCATAAAATCGGCACAATTCTGGCATAATGTATTTTATAAATATCTGTTTTTTATGATCTTATTACATTATTCTTTCTTGAAAAAACATAATACCTCACGCAAAAGAGTTGAAACTCATGTGTTCGATGCGCAGGTCCTCCCGGGATGATGTATACCGATTTCGTTGTAGCCTAAACGCGATAGCCGCGCCAGCAGCATTGCTGACCGACGTTGGGAATAGCCAAGCCCCAGAGCCTGGATTTCAATTGGCTGCCAATTGATCGCGAATTGTCAAAACGGTAGCTGGATGCTTTAACCTATTAATTTTATTACATTTGTTTAATTGACGGGTGTGATTGGAAACGCCTTGTGACCACCCACGTCAGTGGCCGCTTCATCTTGAACGTGCGTGGCGGCCAGTTACTCTATAGAAAATCCCGGACTTAATTCATAGCCATGTCAAGCCGACGGATAAAAATAAGCTTGCAGCCGAGTGTCCTGCAGTGGGCTCGTGAACGTGCCCGCGTGAGTCGCGACGAACTGGCTCGCAGGATGCAGATAGACGTGGACCACGTCATAGAGTGGGAGGAAACGGGCAACATCAGTGTTGCCCAAGTGGACCGGCTCGCGGAACGCACCCACACCCCACTTGGTTTGCTATATCTTTCGAAGCCCCCTGAAGACAAGCTGCCGATACCGGACTTCCGGACGCGCCACACACAAATAGCCCCTCTACGTCCGAGTCTCGACCTGCTCGAAACTGTATTTGCGATGCAGCGACGACAGGACTGGATGCGCGACGATCTGATTGAAATCGGTGCAGAACCGTTGGAGTTCGTTGGCGCATACAGTCGTGCGCATGATCCTGTAATAGTGGCGAACGCAATGCGAGATGCACTTGGGATTGTAGACGACTGGGCGGAGAGCGTCGAATCCTGGATTGCCGCACTTCGGGTTCTTCGGGAGAAATTGGATGCTGCTGGCTTTCTCATCGTTTTTAACGGGGTCGTAGGCAACAGTACCAGTCGAAAGCTTGATCCTGATGAGTTTCAAGGCTTTGCACTAGCGGACGAATTCGCCCCGCTCATTTTCGTCAACAATGCAGACTTCATTGCGGCCAAGATGTTCACGCTTGTTCACGAACTCGCCCATATATTCGTCGGCGAGTCTGGTGTATCCCACTTCGAGAGGTTGCAACCGTCACCACATGATACGGAAAAATTCTGCGACAACGCGGCAGCCGAGTTTCTGGTGCCCGAGTCCAATTTTCGGGATTTGTGGGACTTAGATGCGCGAAACAGCCCTATACATACTGGGAATCTATTTGAGTCAATTGCGCGCAAATTCAAGGTAAGTGCAATCGTCGCAGCGCGACGGGCCCTGGATCTTGATCTGATTGACCTGGATACCTTCTTCGCCTTCTATGAAAGTCACAAGAAACAGGGAGGGATCAACCAATCCACAAGCAGTGGCGGCAACTTTTGGAGTACTCAGAGATGGCGCATTGGTCCTCGGTTCGCAGCTGCGGTGGTCCGTGCGACAAAAGAAGAGCGTCTGACCTATCGTGACGCGTGTTCTCTTACCGGTCTAAGGGGAGACACGTTTGAAAATCTGGCCGTCAAGTTGGATATCCCCCTATGACGAGTCAGAACCGCATTGAGTTGCTCGATGCCGATGTCCTGATAGCTGCACACAGGAACTATTACGCGCCTGATCTATGTCCAGGATTCTGGGACTGCCTTTCACAATTCTTGTTCTCAGGGCGACTCTTGATTATCGACCGTGTATTTGCTGAGATCGAATATCCACAAGATTTGGTATCTTGGGTACGCAGAGTTACCGCGGGCTCGCCCGTTAACACATCGGCAACGGATGTTGTACAAGCTTTCACCGAGATCATGAATTGGGTACAACGTAATCCCCAGTTTACGCCCGTCGCGAAGAATGCCTTCGCCACGAAGGCCGATGGGTGGCTTGTAGCTTATGTCGTCGTGAACGGCAACTTCATTATTACGAATGAACGCTTCCAACCAAACGTCCGGAAAGACGTTAAGCTCCCTAACGTATGCCGGGAATTTGGCGTCGATTATCAGGACACTTATGCATTGCTTCGCGATCTCGGAGCGAGTTTTAGTTGGGAGCCTCCTGCTTGAATACCGACACCACTGAACGCGGTCTCGAGACCCTTATCTGTGCGGCGTTGGCCGGCGACCCGGACGAAAGGACGGAATCGGGCGACGCGGGTGACAGGCCCGCCACGTATAGTGCAGGCTGGATTCGCGGTATTCCGCACGACTACGACCGGGAATTCTGCGTGGACCTGAATCACCTATCTACGTTTCTTAGCCTGACGCAGACCGAAGTTGCTGAGTCTCTGGACCTTGCGCAGGAAAGCCCCACGCGGCGGAAATTCCTGGCGCGCCTGCAGGGTGAGATCGCCAAACGCGGCGCCATCGATGTGTTGCGCAGAGGAATCAAGCACGGACGCCACCAGATCGACCTCTTCTATGGCGCGCCTTCGCCAGGAAACGAGAAGGCTAAAGCCCGGTACGAGCATAACCGCTTCAGCGTCACCCGGCAACTTCAATACAGCCAGGACAATGCCAGGCCGGCACTCGATCTGTGCCTGTTCATCAACGGCCTTCCCATAGCCACTTTCGAACTGAAGAACAGTCTGACCAAGCAGACGGTCGAGGACGCCATTGAGCAGTACAAACGCGACCGAAGCCCTGCCGAAAAGCTGTTCGAGTTCGGTCGCTGTCTCGTCCACTTCGCCGTCGATGACCACGAAGTGCATTTCTGTACCCATCTCAGGGGCAAAGCGTCATGGTTTCTGCCGTTCAACAAGGGTTGGGACGACGGTACCGGTAATCCTCCGAATCCGAATGGATTGAAGACGGACTATCTGTGGAAAGAGGTACTCACTCGTGAAGGGCTCACGGACATCATCGAGAACTACGCCCAGATTGTAGAGACCAGAGATGAGAGGACCCGGCGAATTAGGCGTGAGCAGATCTGGCCGCGGTATCATCAACTTGACGTCGTACGAAAACTCCTGGCGGATATCCCGGAATCAAGGGTCGGCAGAAGATATCTGATCCAGCACTCGGCCGGCAGCGGGAAGTCCAACTCTATCGCGTGGCTGGCTCATCAGATGATCGCACTCAAGGATGGCGACCACCCGCTGGTCGATTCGATCATTGTCGTTACCGATCGACGCGTACTGGATCGTCAGATCAGGGACACCGTAAAGCAGTTTGCGCAGGTCGGCGCCATCGTCGGACATGCGGACAGATCCGCAGACCTCAGTGCCTTTCTGGGGTTGGGTAAGAAAATCATCATCACGACGGTCCAGAAATTCCCCTTTGTGCTGGACAAGATCGGCGATGAACACCGGGGACGCCGGTTCGCCATCATCATCGACGAGGCCCATTCGAGCCAGGGCGGCAAAATGTCCGCCGCTGTCTCCATGGCGCTGGGAGAGGGTGGTGGTGACGACGATGATGATACGACCGAGGACAAGATCAACCGGTTGATGGAATCCAGACAGATGTTGTCGAATGCCAGCTATTTCGCGTTTACGGCAACGCCAAAGAACAAGACACTCGAGATATTCGGGGGCCCGGAAGACCGTGGGGCGAACGTCGGACACGTACCCTTCCATAGCTATACAATGAAACAGGCGATCCAGGAAGGGTTCATCCTGGACGTGCTGACCCACTACACGCCGGTCGCAAGTTACTACCGACTGATGAAGAAGATTCCTGACGATCCTCTCTTTGACACACGGAAGGCGCAAAGAAAGCTCCGCCGATACGTCGAATCTCACGATCACGCCGTACGCCAGAAGGCGGAGATCATGGTCGATCACTTTCACGATCAGGTTATCGCGAGACAGAAGATCGGGGGACAGGCCCGTGCGATGGTGGTTACCAGCGGAATCGAGCGCGCAATCCAGTACTTTCACGCCTTTCAGGACTATCTGGAGGAACGTAAGAGTCCGTATCGAGCGATTGTCGCATTCTCGGGAGAACATGAGTACGGCGGCCGCAAAGTCACCGAGGCGTCGCTGAACGGATTTCCGTCCGGTCAGATCGCCGACATGATTCAAAAAGACCCGCATCGATTTCTGATCTGTGCCGATAAATTCCAGACGGGGTACGACGAGCCACTCTTGCATACTATGTACGTGGACAAGGTCCTCGCCGGAATCAAGGCTGTGCAGACCCTTTCGCGCCTGAACCGTGCACATCCCCTGAAGCACGACACGTTTGTGCTGGATTTCATGAACGACGCGGATGAAATCAGGGTGGCGTTCGAAGACTACTACCGGACCACGATCCTGGCCGAAGAGACGGATCCTGACAAACTGCACGACCTGAAGGCGAGCCTGGACGGGTATCAGGTATATGGTTGGGTCCAGGTGGAGGAGCTGGTCTCGTTATACTTGGACGGTGCGGAAAGGGACCGGTTAGATGCGATTCTGGATGTGTGCGTAGCGGTGTATCGGTCCGAACTGGACGAGGATGGACAGGTCGAATTCAAGGGCCACGCAAAGGCTTTTTCCCGAACCTACGCGTTCCTGGCGCCAATTCTTCCTTATTCCAATATGGAATGGGAAATGCTTTCAATATTCCTGAATTTTCTGATTCCGAAGCTGCCGCCTCCGGTCGAAGAGGACCTCTCGAAGGGCATCCTTGACGCGATCGACATGGATAGCTACCGCGTCGAAGTCCAGGCGACGATGAAGATCGCGCTCGCAGACGAGAACGCGGAAATCGATCCCGTGCCGGCCGGTGGCGGGACAGATAAGCCCGAGCTTGAAATTGACCACCTCAGCAACATTCTGAGGACGTTCAACGATCTGTTCGGGAACATCGAATGGAAAGATGGAGACAAGATTGGTAAAGTCATCACCGAAGAGTTACCGGCGAAGGTGGCCGCCGACACGGCCTATCGGAACGCTATGGAAAACTCTGACAGGCAGAACGCCCGGATCGAACACGACAAGGCGCTTGAGAGAGCCGTGACCGCACTGTTATCCGATCACGCCGAATTGTTCAAACAGTTCAGCGACAACGAGTCATTCAGGAATTGGCTATCCGAGACCAACTTTCGTTCCACTTACCGCCAGCCGGCCAACGTGTGAAGCGATCACTCCCCCTACTGATCTGCTCATCCTTGCGACATCCCCCTGCGCTCTGATAAAATACAGCTCTTTACTTCACCTCGATTGTTTCCCATATTAGGCGAAGACCGATAGCCGGAAACAGCTGTACGCAGCGGCTGGTGTTCTGCCATCGTCATTGTAAATAAGCCACTGTCGCAATTCTACGAAATCTTCTTCGGACCGTATCTGCATTTTTGGCCAACTTTGCGGCGACGGGGATAACTCTACACCACCTGACAGGAGGTAGAACCATGGCCAATTACATGTTCCGCACCAGGTACACGCGGTCGGGTCTTGAGGGCCTGCTCAGAGAGGGAGGCACGGGACGGCGGGAAGCTTTGAGGCAGACCATCGAAGGGATGGGCGGCAAGCTGGAGGGCTTCTACTACGCGATGGGCGATGACGACCTCATCCTGCTCGCGGAGATTCCCGATGAAGCCACTGCTGCAGCCCTCGCCCTCAATATCGCCGCGGCGGGCGCTCTCGAAGTCTCCACGACGGTCCTGATATCGCCGGAGACCATCGACGAAGCGGTGAACAAGAGCGTATCGTACCGCCTGCCTGGCGAGTGATCGGGCAAAGCCTCACCAAAACAGGATAACCGGAAGCCGGCACGGAAATCGTGGAGGCGTCGATGAGTGCCGAACGCCGAACCGACAATGATCGGTCGATTCACCGGATAGATTTGCCTATACGGGTCCCTTTTCGCAGCGGAGAAGGGGCCTGTTTCGTGTTCAATCCGCGGGATTTCAGGGGGTTTGATCAATGACAATTCCCATCGAAGGCCAGGTCCGCGACGCTTCCTCGGGCCGCGCAATTGAAAATGTCCCCGTTTCCAACGGGGAGCACGTGGTGCGGACGGACGCGGCGGGTCGCTACGCGCTGGAGATCTCGCCGGGCGGGCGCCGGTTCGTTTTCGTGACGGTTCCGGACGGCTTCCGGCCCGGTGAGCGATTCTATCGTTCGACGATTGGGTGGACCCGCGAACAGCGCGACGTCGATTTCGAACTCGAGAGGCTGCAGGATGCAGCCCGACGTACCTTCTCAATGGCGCATATCAGCGATACCCACGTGGTACTGGACGAAGGCCGGATTCAGGGCGAAACCTTGTCGCAGGATTTGCGACAACTTGAACGGGAAGCCAACCCCGACCTGATCGTTGCGAGCGGGGACCTGACGGACTGGGGGACGCTGGAGGAACTTGACCAGTTTCACCGCGCCATCGAGAGCGTTTCGACGCCCGTGTTGCCCATGTTCGGCGGGCACGACGGAAACCACGAGCGCTTCGGCGATCTGACGGTCGACGAGCTCGTCGCATTGAAACACAGGAGGGAATACGCGAAGATCGAGGAGATCCTGAAGCAGCGAGAAGGTGAACCATTCACGCGCAACTATGAACAGGTACTCGGCCCCCCGTTTTACAGTTTCGATCGCGGGCGGTGGCATTTCGTCCTCTATCCGAACGAGGATAATTTCTACCCGCAGGTGGACCGGAAGCGTAAGGGAGACTGGTTGTGGGCGGATCTGGCGCAGCAGCCCGGCGATCGCAAAATCGTCGTCTTCCTTCACAAGCCGCCGTCCATTCCTTTCCTGAACGCTTTGAGCCGGTACCGGGTAAAGCTGGTCCTGCATGGGCATTGGCACTCCAGCAAGGTGTTCACCCGGGACGGGATGGTCGTTGCGGCGGTTCCGCCGCTCTGTTTCGGCGGCCTCGACATACGACCGCGGGGATATCGGCTCGTAGAATTTCGGGAGGAGGGCTTCGAGTTCCGGCTCAGGCCCCTTGCACGGGCCGCGAGCCCGCCGCCGCGCCGTGAAAACGAGTCGATCCCGCTCGATAAGACGGGCATTGGCCTGCGGTTGCTCTGGACGCATCGCCTTCCGGTGGGGCTGCACCGGGCGGCGCCGGTGCGTTCCGGCGATCGGATCCTCGCGAGCCTGGCGGACGAAGGCTATCCCGGACAAAACGGCGTCGCGTGTGTCGACGCTCGAAACGGCGCGCTATTGTGGCGCGCATCTACGGACACAGCCGTCAAGAACAGCGTGGCGATCACCCTCGCGTCAGGCTCCGCAGACGATGAGACTGATTTGTCCGCGGCGGTGTCCGTTGCCGGGCGATTGTACGTCATCGAAACGGAATCGGGATGCGTTCGCTGGACGGCCGATCTGCCCGGTTTTCCGGAACGCTGGGTCTATGCTTCTCCGGTCATTGCCGACGAGACGGTGTACGCAGGCGGCAAGTCCGGCTATGGGGCGTACGATCTGACAACCGGCGAACGGCAGTGGTACGCGTCGCTTGAAGGCGGCGATGGCTGGCCGTGCTACGCGAGCCCGCGGGTCTTCGGCGACCTGCTCATTCTGCTCGTCCAGCGCCGTGGATTGATGGCGTTGGACAGACGTAACGGGAAGGGGGTCTGGGAACGGACCCTGGGCGTCGAGAATCCCTACGCCCGGCCCGTGGTGGACGGCGGCCTCGTGGTCACCGGCAGCGGCGCCCCGGCTCTTCACTGGTATGGGGGCGAGCCCGCGCAACTGGCGGTCCTTGGCGCCAGAACGGGCGAGGTCGTGTGGAACAGGGCCGTGCTTCCGTCGAGGTATCCCACCGGGCTCGCGGTGCGGGATGACCGGTTGTACGCGACCACGCCGGACGGCGAGGCACTCTGTTTCGAACTCCAATCGGGCGCGTTGTTGTGGCGCTTTCGAACGGGCGATGACCTGATGGACATGGTCCCGGCCCGCCGCGATGTCCGATCCATTCTCGCGCCGCCGGTCATCTATGGGGACGGTCTGCTCATCTGTGGCGGTGACGGTTGCGTTTACATCCTGAACGCGCGGACCGGCAACTGCGTCAGCCGTACCACCCTCGGTTCCCCCATCACAGCCGCGCCGTGTCTGACCGAAGACGGGTTTTGCGTGGGCGCGTATGACGGGCAACTGTTTTGCTTTGCCGAACCCGAGAAGTGAACAGAAGGGTTGCACTTCGATTTCAATCTATTTTGAACTGGCTGGACATCGGATTCAATACGGTTTTTTGTTGCACTATGCCGGATTTCGGTATAGTTTACGGTATGGTATCTGATGGTGGGAGACCGTTGTGCGGAGATTCAAAGATGAGCGTGGAAACGAGGTTCGGCTTACCGACGAGAGGCTCCGGCACCTCATGAAGAGGCATCCCGAAATGGCTTTTCAGATGCACCGGTTCAGCGAAACCCTTGCCAGACCCGACGTGGTGAGGCCCTCCAGATCCAGCCGGACGGTGCAGCTCTACTACCGGCTCTATCCGGATCTGCGGGGCAGGAACCGCTACATTTGCCTGGTCGTGAAGAGAGGGACGAGCTACTCTTTAATCCTCACCGCCTATCTCGCCCGGAAAATCAAAGGAAATTGAATATGGCCAACGAGACAGTGTCTGTCTGGTACGACGAGGATGGGGACATGCTGGAGGTCTTGTGGGCGTTCAGGGAGGGGTACTTCAGTTCGACCGACGACGAGCGCGTCCTCAAACGGCTGAACGACGACGGAGAGGTTATCGGTTTCCTGATCCACGACTTCAGTACACTCAAGCAGCCGAGTCCCGTCGAGTTCGAATTGACGTCCGAAGCCCCGGCGGACGACGTCGCCAACCTCACGGTCCGGCAGGCTTCAATTCGACTGGGCGTCTCGGAACGCAGAATTCGGAAGCTTGCCCGCGATGGCCGCGTCAGGGGAGCGACGAAGTCTGGAGGAGAGTGGCTGATTCCCACACCTGTCGAGGTGATACCCGGCAGGCGCGGCCCCGCCGGTGTCGCCGGACGAGTGGGTGTTACAGAAGATTAGTCGAAACCTGGGAGGAATGATGATGCCACTATTACAATCACAACCCTGGGAAAGACCGGACACGCCCATCTTCAGCAATTCGCCGCCGCCCCAGCCGTGGATGAAATGCAACATCTACTGCCCGCGCGTCATCTACGCGCAGGGTAAGTACCGAATGTGGTTTACCGGTTCGGAGGTGCGGCCCACGTTGTACAGGACGTGTATCGGATACGCGGAATCGGACGACGGCTTTGAGTGGACCCTGCACCCGGAGAATCCCATTCTGACGGCCGACCGGCTTTCATGGGGCCAGAGTCTGCACACCCCCTGGGTGTTGTTCGACGAGGACGCGCAGGTTTACAAGATGTGGTTCGGAAGCACGACCCACGTGGAATACCGGGACGACGGTATCCTGGCGAAGAACATCAGTTCGGCCATGGGGTATGCGACCAGCCGGGACGGACTACACTGGGAATTCCGGCAGGAACCCCTGATCCATGAATGCAGGGCGCCATGCGTGCATAAGGAAGGCGGCCGATACCGCATGTGGCTCAATGCCAGTCCAAACCCCGACGACTCCTGGGAAACGGCCTATGGCTATGTGTATGAGTACTCGTCGGAAG
Source organism: Candidatus Latescibacterota bacterium (assembly GCA_012271065.1). The sequence goes on along the minus strand of JAAXHE010000205.1, from coordinate 17,067 downwards.
ATGGCATCGCCTGGTCCCGGCTTGAGCCGCATGCCGTTGAGGCAACCGGAAACACGAGGTCCTGCGTCTATCCGGAAGTCCACAGGATCAACGGGACCTGGTACATGTGGCATATCGGCCATCTGAAAGAGAGGGATGATCCGATGAATATGGTCTACCACGAGATCTTCTGCGACACATCGGACGATGGCGTTACCTGGACGCTGAACCACGAGACCCCCGCATTTGCCGCATCTCGTGACCTGGGTCGTTTTGACTGGAAGACGGTCTCGACGCCATGCGTGGTGGAGGTCGGTGACACGTTGCGGCTGTATTACGCGGGGTGCAATCTGAAGACAAATTTCAATCTGTTCGAGGGTGGGGACAACGGCGAGGGGATGCACATCGCCGTCGCGACCCTGTCCAAAGACAGGCTGTAATTCCAGCGTCTCTGGCATCGGCCCGGTTGAAAAATCGGGGTGGCGCAACAGGAGCCGGAATGCAACGCGCGTACGACCTGACATTGGAAGTTCTGGATTCAGACGAGATCTTTCACGTGCCCGACCGGAAAAGCCGGAAGAAATGGAACGGCCCCTGGTGGCATATGGCCGCATTGTACGAGATGGGAGAATCCGGACGAATACCGGAGTTGGCTGTCGCCAGGGCGCTGAAACTGCTCAAAGACGGTGCATGGTCCAGGTTTGTTGTCGATCCGGCTGGTGCACCGCAAACGGATTCCGACCGGGTGAAAATGGACTGTTGTCACTGTGAGTTGGGCGTATTCTATATGATACTCGCGTCATGCGGCTGCGACGTGGATGCCGAACTCCCCTGGGTTCGGGAGTGGTTCCTGAAACACCAGTTGCCGGACGGCGGCTTGAACTGCTCGCCGGCTGCCTATCGCGGGTCAGGAAAGAGCTCAATCGTATCCACGCTGCCTCCTCTGGAAGCCATTCTGTTCTTCACGAACCGGAGCTATACGGATGCCGAAAGGAGATTCCTGGACGAGGGCGCACGCTATCTCATCGAACATCGACTGGTCCGCACGAAGCAAGATGGCCGTGTCATCAACCCGGCATGGCTGAAGCCGCTGTTTCCCCGCTACTTCGAATATGACATCCTGCGGGGGATGTACTTCCTGGTGGAATGGTCCGGACGATCCGGGCGGCCGCTCCCGGTTGAAGTGATCAGGAATGGCCTCGACCTGCTCCGTTCACACATCGGCCCGGACGGCGTTACGATCGGAAGACGCGTGAACGATCGGAGCGGAGGCTGGCACGACCCCACGTTCCCGCTGATGGACTCGGTGGGTATGGTTGGTAACGTATCGCAGTACCTGACACATCAACTGAACGCCGTGCTCCGGGCGGTTCGCAAGAAGCTTAAGCCATAGTCCGGGCAACCACAAGGGTTGCCCCTACGAATACATGATTGGCGCGTACCACGCAGAAATCAGATAATACGGATATCTGGTTGTTGTAGGGGCGACCGGCCGGTCGCCCATGCAGATTCTACGTCGCTACGTATCCGGTGACCGTCCGCCCGGAACGCAGTTCCGAAAAGCTGCAGATTTCGAATCGTTAATGTCCCGATATCGTCTGATTTCACGGAGGGCAATTCTATGGACGTTAGAGAAGTCGTCCCCTTTTTCGCCGTCAAGGAGATGCGGACGTCGCTGGCGTTCTACGTTGAAGGACTCGGCTTCGAGCTGGAGGGCAAGTGGGTGGACGAAGGCGTTATCAGGTGGTGCATGTTGCGCATCGGTAACGCGGCGGTGATGCTCCAGGAATTCCGGACCGAAGGACACGATTCGCGGCAGTTCAGCGAGAACAAGGGTGAAGGCGTTTCGCTTTTCTTCTTTTGCGATGACGCGGTCGAATACTACCGGAATTTAAGGAACCGGGGCATAGATGCCTCGGAGCCGCAAGTCGGCAACGGGATGTGGGTCACGTCCATGTCCGATCCCGACGGATATAACCTGTACTTTCAAAGCCCGACCGATGTGCCTGAGGAAACGAAATTATCGGAAGTGGAGTGACCGCAGTCGGGTTTCCGATCGGGAATGGCAGTGGAAGCCGTAACGGACCGAAAGAGAACCGTATAAGCGGTGGAGGCGCCGGATGACCGACGCCGAACTCGAAGCCAAGGCAAACCGGATCCAGGCCGTCGTCGAGGACCATCTGGTGCAGGACCACGGCATGCTGCCTATGCTGGTGCGCGCCGAGGATTACTTGCTGCCGTCAGCCGATGACTACCGCGGCGCGTACCGCCACCGGCACCTGCAGGGAAAGACGGAGGCCGAGATCGGAATGCCGCCGATGCACGTCTGGCGGGCCTGGGAGAACACGCCCACGGACACGGCATGGTATCTCGGCGCCATGAGTTACCGGTACCGGTGCGATGGCGATTCCAGCGTCCTGGCAATCTGCCGGCGCACGTTCGGGGCGATCAGGTATATCCATAGGCTCGGTGTGGAGAAGGGCGAGCGAGGGTACATGTGCAAGCCCTATGGCGGCGTGTACAGCAGACAATCGTCCGGCGACCAGGTGCAGTGCATCCTGGTCGGGCTGGCGGCGTATCGGCCCATTGCGCCGCCGGAGGATCTCGCCGCTATCGACGAGATCCTCGTGGACATGGCCGAATTCGACATCAAGTGGAACTATGTCTCTCCGCACGGCTACTTCGGACACACTCATGAGTCGCTTGTGGAATCCATTCTGGGCGAGAACTGGATCAATGCCACGTGGTCCTACGCCATCATCCATACGCCCCTTCTGTACCTGGCCTGGCAGGCCACCGGAGACGCCAGGTTTCTTCGTGAGATCGGGAGATGGTACGAGGCCTGCGATACGAGCGTCCGGTTCGAGCGCCCCAGTGGAAAGCTGACCGGCGGAATCGGCTGGCGCGCGCTGTACCTTCCGGCGCTGCTGATGGGGTTCGACCCGGCGAACCACGAGTTGTGGCGCGGCCTGATGCTGCAGAACTACGATATGGTTCGATCCGGCATCCTGCCCAACGGGGCGCAGGCTTACCAGTGGACTTTCGACGTGGAAAGCGGCGAACGGGAGATCCTCCCGGCGGCTCTGTGGGGAGCGGGCACGGCCGCGACCGGCAGGTCGGGCATCTTCGCCAGAGCCTGTGTTGCGGCGCAACCCTGGTTCCGGGACGAGGCGATGGCGTCAACCGCAAGGCATATTCTGGAAACCCTGGATCTGGATACCTTTCGGTTTATCATGCCATTGGTAGAAAACCAGCCTGTACCGCCGGAGTGGATGGTGGAGACCCAGCTGCTGGATATGGACAGCCTGACCGGATGGCTGTGGGGATACTGGGAGGGCCGGTGGCGCGGATACTGGTAGACCAAATGGAGATCTACCGGGAGATTTCGCCGTCACGAAACGGGCCAATCCGCAAAATGAGTACGGCCACGAGCCAGCCTGCAGGAGCAAGTTAAATACCGATATTTATACGGGAGGATTCAATGAAAAAGCGGAAGATTCAGCGGATCGCTTTCCTGCAGGACTATCGGAACCGGCCGGAATCCCTTGTGGACGAGATTCCGGAAGTAGCGGAGCTGGGCTACCACGAGGTTACCGTGGCGGCCGTTATCGGCCACGAAGCAGCCGTAGAAGAGGTGGCCGGGAGAGCAGCGGAATACGGCCTCGAGGTCTCCACGTTCACCGGATTCATGAAATACGCCTACCAGCACCTGGCCGAGCACCCCGAACAGAAAGCCGTTTTCAGCAAGGATGCGGACCACGAGGAACTGGGTAACCTGCCGGCCGTATGGGGATGTCCGTACAACCGGGTGTTTCAAAAGCGATATATGGACTTTCTGGAACGATTGGGCGGTATTCCGAATCTCACGGAAGTCTGGGTAAATGACGAAGCGTATTTCGGCAGAGACGTGGATCTGATCGCGTGCTATTGCCGGACCTGCCAGGAAGACTGGGACGGCGAATTCGGCGGGAGGATCCCCATGCCGCCGTTCAGGAACCTGGATGAAAAGACGCGTCTGGTTACCTGGCGGTTCAGGCGCTGGAACGACGTGCACGGAAAGATGAAGACAGCCCTGAACCGGGATCACAGGGTCCGCGCGGTATTTCAGAGCGGCCCGCATCCCTTCTGGGACATCAACCCATGGGTCTGCGGCATGGACATCGACGGTATGGTCGAAGCCATAGACGGTCTGGCCGTGGATGCCTACTACACATGCGTGTTGCCGTCCGTGGGAAGCGGGTTGTTTACACCTCCCGAAACTTTCCTTAGCGAGTGCTGCCGATTCCTTCAGGGCTTTACGCTGGGAGATGACAAGGTGAGCGTGATGCTGGGGCAGGGCATGTCGCACCCGGAGTTCCACCGGCCTCTGGACGAACGGGACGGATGGTGGCAGGCCGTGGTCCCGCCGGCTCTGGGCGTGGATCGCGTGACGGCCTATACCTACCGGCTCCAGCGGGTGTCTCCGATGCACCGGACCTTTCAGGAGGCGTTTCGCCTGGACCCGTACTTCGAGCGCACCGAACCCGTGGTCTCCGTTGCCGTGGTGGACAGCCTGGAAACGCAGTGTTACGACGAGTCGCTGCCCGCACGGGGCCGTGAGAACTGGCGCATGAATCGTATGTTTTCCGCGGGACAGATGGCCACTCATTTCGGTCTTTCACACGGGTATCTGCCTTCGTCGAAGCTGGTTCCCGAGTACCTCGATCGATATCCGGTGGTGGTGCTGCCCAATGCCTCGTGTCTGTCAGCCGGCCAGCGTGACGCGCTCCTGGCGTACGTGCGCGAAGGCGGTACACTGGTGGCGATGGGAGAGACGGCCACGCGGGACGAGATGGGTCGCCCGCTCAATGGGTCATTTCTCTGCGAGGCATTCGGGATTTCGTCGTGTACGCCGGCAGGGGGTACCCGCATCTTCCAGGCTGCCGCCGACCACGAGGCGTTCGACAACCTCCCGTGGCCGGATGAACGAACCGCGTGGGACCCCTGGAAGGGCAGGAACCGCCCGGTTCTTGGACTGGATCTCGCGGTAGAGGCAGAAACGGAGGGTGAGACGGACGTGCTGGCGGTGTTCGAGGAAGAGGGTTCCCCGACGTCACGACCGGCCATGACGTTGAAACGCTTCGGAAGGGGTAACGGCGTGTTCATGGCGGGCATCCCGTCCAGGTGGGTGGACCAAAGGCCGGAGGGTACCACCGTCCTCAGCTTTTCCCGCCAGGTGGTGGCGCAATTGATTCTGTCGCTTGTGGGAGACCGGCTGCCCGTGGTCGCAAAGGGCTTTCCGCCGAGGGTGCCGCTGCAGGATGTCAGACCGCTGGACATCCGCTGGAAGCCGACCATGGAGATCATGCCTTCGGTAGGCGAGGACCTGATCCTGGTGACGGTGCCGTCATATTTCAGAGAACCCGGCGCATTCCGGATCGAAGCCAGGCTGCCGGAAGGCAAACGATGCGCCGGGGTTCGCGAACTGGTGTCGGATCAACCGCTGGAGGACGTCAGACAGCACGAAAAGTCGGTGGAAATCGACGTCACACTGACCACCGAGGACTTCCTGAAGGTGTATGCGTTCTCATTGATGTAGACGCGGAGAAGAGACTCCTGGTAGGGTTATGCAAAAGCGTCTGACGAATTCTACAACGATTACAACATCGAATGAAGGTGTTATTGTCGCGTACTACGTGGCATGTGATCCACCCGGTTCTCCCATATTAACCTTGATTCAACATATTTGAGCGACGTTAACCTGGAAATATTCGCAAGAACACAGACGTTTTGATGTCAAGAATACACGATTCTTCAGCTCACTGGACGGTGACGGAATTACAGTGTATTTCAATAGTAGAACTATCTGATTTCACCCGACTTAGCTATGCTCTGGATCGTATATTTTTGAGGAATCAAGGTTAATAGTCAGTCATCCGGAATCCGCGGAACTGCTGTCTGACAACGGTCTTTCGGAAAACACTGGAGTAAGGAAAAATGATCCACAATGACAAGAACAAAATTGGCAGAAGCGGCCTCACCATTTACGATCACATTCCAGTAGAAAGGCCGGATCTGTATTTGGCCAGCAATAAGCTAGAAGAGATACTGAAAGATGGTCTCGTCGGAATCTCTCTCAGCGGACTTGCGTTACGGACCAGATCAAAGGTAGTGAAAGCTGAAGTATGCAAGGCAATAGGTTATCCAATACCAAGGTCCTTCAAGAAAACGCAGCCGAGGTTTCCTGGGCAAAACTTCGATGTATACATTCAGAAATCCAATAACCTGCAGATTTGGAACGAAGAACTGGACGCATCTCGCAGGTATGTAATTGTGCGGGTAGACGAGGAAAATCAGGTGCGAAACGTAAGGGTAGTCTCCGGTGCAGAACTTGCTAAATTGGACAGAACAGGGGCACTGACTCAAAAATACCAAGCTGCTCTTGACGTTGGAACGAAGGCATGTGAGTTGGTATCGAAGGACGATGCGATACCAGCAGAACTCATCGAGCAAGAGTCGTCGTCGGACTTAAGAAATCCAACTGAGGATCCTTCATTGAGTTCGCTTATCCCAATTCAAAGCCTGTTCGAGATTCTCAGATGCACGGTTGGAATGGAAATCGACTATTTGGGAATGGATCAAGAGAGGAATCGCGGATCAGTACTTCACGAGACGATTACGAATCTATTGGGCTACTCTGTATTCGCAGACAAGGGTACATTTCCCGACATTCCACACCAACTTCTGGAAATTAAACTGCAGACCTCCCGGACGATAGACTTAGGTCTTGTGACGCCCGATAGCATACAGGCTCTTGACTATCCGCCCATGGATGGAAGTATTGTTCTACGGCATTGTGATGTCAGATATGCGTTGTTTTATGGCGAGATGATCGGAAATTTAGTAAGAATAACGAATTTTTACCTAACCACTGGAAGAGATTTCTTTTCAAGATTCAGGCGCTTTGAGGGCAAAGTATTAAACAAAAAACTTCAAATACTCCTACCCTCGGGTTTTTTCACCTGAAAATCCAAATGCTTTCCAGACCAATTTGTCAACTGTACGCATGAGTTCGATCTTTTCGTTGGACATGCACTCAAAAACCTGTTTTGCCATTTTGACAAGCTGAATCGCTGAATCAGAGTCTGGACGCGGGAGAGGGAACTGCTCAACATACTGCGTGTTGAATCGTCTTCTTCCAGCATATAGTTTATTGTTGAAACTGCGGTCGTAGAAGCACTCCATAAACGAAGAGTTGGCTACAGCAAGGGCCAGCCAAGTAAGCTTATTTTCTTCAGAGCATGATATCCAATAGCAATCTCCGTTTACAATGGTGCCATCCAAGTCCAGCCAAAATGTCGGATGTTCAGCTATATCCCGAAAGACGATTTTGGCCTTTTTCCAGGCTTTGGGATCCTGCGGTACCCATATTTCGTACCATTCTCTTCCCGCTTCTGTTACATACTTCCTCGCCTCAAGTTGATTTCTATGTCTTTCAAGATATGCTTTCGATTTTGGATAACTAGCCAAATCAACGGGACAACGCTTACCTTTCAGTGTTGTGTGAGGATAAAGAATCTGGCTTTTGGGCGTCGTCGACCTATACGGATTCCCAATGTGATGGGTTGTCAGATTCTCAAGCAATTCGGGTCGCTCATCCAAGGGCATGCTGTCCCAATCTGATCTTATAAATACGCGATCAGCCGTCGTTTTTACCCCCACCCTTACTTTGCCAAGATCCTTGAAAGTCGCGGCGGTGTTCCGTCTGACTTGAATTAACCATTCTCTACTTTCCTTTGTAGCTATTCGCCAAACGCCTTCCGGCTTTCTCCCTGAATCCAACTCTCCTTTTTGGACCTTGAAGAATCCGTTAGATTTCGTCTTGACATACCCGCCGTGCCGAAGAGCATCAATTGGATTCTTACAACTGTGAGCCCCATTTACAGGAGAAGTAGCATAAATCGAAGTGAATTTGGTAATAATTGGCGCGTTCCGATAGTTTTTCGGTCTCAGGATCAGAACCGCCGGAAGCACAGCCGCCTCGAAAAGCTTAGTGTCGCCAAGATCCCAAATATGGGTAATCTCGTACAACTCTTTAATCCTTGCCCTTACGGTCTCGCCGGATCTTGTTGTCATAAAGCGGTTGGACACGATTATTCCAACTATGCCACTAGGATGGACAAATTGGGCAATCGCCAAAATAAACGCATAGTAAAGATCGACCCTTCCTTTCAATCCGAATCGGCGAGCTATGTCTTGAGATCTCTTAGAACCCATAACTTGAGTTCTCACGTATGGTGGATTTGAGATCACAAGATCGAATTGCTTTCCTTGTATGCCTTGAAAAAGGTTAGGCTGGAGGGAAGGACACACCGATTGAGCAAGGAAATCCTGATTGTTGAACTCGATGGCAACTTTGGGAAACCGTTCCCTAATCCTGGCCTCTGCCGAAAGCATCTCGCATTCATTCGTCTCGTATCCGCTTACCAACAGGTTTGTATCTGCTGTTTGTAGGTTTTTCAAAACAGCAAGCAATAGTTCACCGTCACCGAGAGCGGGATCAAATACACTAGTGCCACGTGTTTTTGTTGGCGGCTCCCACGATTTCAGCATTTTTTCTGCTACGAACTCCGCCAGAACAGGTGGAGTGTAATGCGATCCTGTAGATTTCTGTTCTGATTTAGTTCTCATTATTGTTTCCTCGGCCAGAAACCGAATTTGCTGCATCCAATCACATATTACTAAACATTTGAGCACCTGTCAATATCTGAATAGACACAGAAACACGATTTTCGCGCGAAGTCTACCGATTGGATCACTCTTGATTAAAATAGAAGTGCCGCCAGTACAAATCTCCCAAAACTGATTACTGTACGCACGCTTCCAACAAAGTCAGGAACGATCGAGTCGCGACCTGATACAGGCGTCCACGCCGTATTTCCCCGAGCCCACCAGCAGGAACATCACCGCGATGGCTAGGTAGAGAACCGCCATCTCTTTCACGCCGAACGGATCGGCCGCGTGAACGCCGAATGCGGCCACCAGCATCGTGAATCCCATCAAAGCCGTGCCCGGCCGGGTCAGCAGACCCAGCGCCAGCATCAACCCGCCCCCGAACTCCCCGAACGCGGCCGCCCAGGCGAAGAACTCGGGCAGGGGAAATCCCAGTTTGGCCGTGCCGGCCACCAGTCCATCTGAAGGCGGGATCTTCCCGATGCCGTGTCCGAATGCCATGCTCAGCCCGGCAATGACCCTCAGTATCGCCAGTCCCAGATTCGCCTTGTCGGAATCGATCTCCGCACCGCCGAATAAAAGCTCCCTGTACATACATCTTCTCCCTGTAGTGAAGTAGATCAATACGTGAGCGTAACAGTACCCTTCATTAATCTCTAGATCCGAGCCACAGCGTCAATGACATCTCAAATACCGGACCCTATGAATCTCAGAGTCACTGCCTAGTCGACGAGCGGACGAAAGTCTTCACTGGACATGGGTTCGTGCTCGTCCCAACGTCCACTCATCTCGACCAGAACCCGTTGTTTCGACGGCGCAGGAAGCGGATTCACGCGAACCACTTTTGCGCGATAATTTCCGGGCGATTCAGCCATCGCTTTTACCAAGTCATCCACAATATAACGTGGCGCCCACCCTATCATGTGGTAATTTTCGGTCTGGATCTGGACAGCGAAACCGGTCTCCGGATTCGTCAATTCAAGCGTGACGTAAAGTTGTTCGCCAGATTCAAGGTGCTCGATCCGTTCCTGCGCTGATTCATTGACGTGCCGCCAACCATGCAGAAAGAACCTGCAGACAAAACTCCCGTCTTCGTCTTTTTCGAGTTTAGGAAAAACCTCGTAGTCGTCTGTTACGCGGGATCCACCGCTTGCCGACAGAATCTCAATGGGATCGGCGCCCTGACCCAAGTCGAGATAACTGAGATAATCGGCCAGATCCGGTCGCGCCCGGTTAATAACCCGGTTCTGAAAGAGTGGGAAGAGTCGCGGCGAATCGTACCTTTTTTCCAAGTTTGGAAACTCGAGCAGCTCCGGAAACCCTGCCTCTGCCTGTGCCCGTTTCGCCCCTCTGATGTAACGGAAACGATACAACGGCCGATCAATATCAGCATCCAGTCGGCCCACCGGGAACCACTTCCCGCTCATTCTCTTGTCGCGCCACGCCAAGTATAGGGTTCTAATGCTCATCGTCTGAATACTGACCTGACAGAGGCTACGAGTTGATCGGCTGCAGCGAATCGTCGAATTCTGTGGCCGGATGAGACATTCAACTCTCGGAATTCAGGTTATTGTAGAGTTGTATGTCTCATGTGCTAAAGTGCGCTGGAGTTGAATCTGTACTCCGCCACGTTGTCAATCGTGTTGCTCTTCGGACCCTATAAGGTTACCTTACTCCTGACGCAATTTCTCCCAATGCAGCCCGATATCTGCGGGTTTAATTACGCCCTTGCCCCTACTGCCTCCCGACAATAGCAAAAGCCCACGACCGCGAACGGTACGACGCACTGCTGTACAACCCGCGGGGATCCCGCCTCATTTTACGTCACTGGCGTTCCAAGTATAGTACAAAACGATACGAAACGCAAGATCGGCCCAATCCCATGGGTTTGCAGGCCACCTTCCGCGACTAACAAGCTATCGTCAGCATCTTAAGGTGACGAACATATGAAAATCACGGACGTAAATGTCCTGCCGATCGACCGGTATCTCTTTGTGGAGGTCCATACGGATGAGGGGATCACGGGGCTGGGTGAATCGGGCGCCTGGGGATACCTGGAGGCCTCGGGCGAGGTGGTGAAGAGTTTCAGGGAATACCTGATCGGGAAGGACCCCCTGCGTATCGAACACCACTGGCAGGTCCTGTACCGGTGTACGCACTTCCGTGGCGCGGCAATCATGGGCGCCCTGAGCGCGGTGGACATCGCCCTCTGGGATATCGCGGGCAAGTACTTCGGGGTACCGGTCTACCAGTTGCTGGGCGGGAAGTGCCGGGACAAGGCCCGGGTGTACGGGCACGTGATCGGGAGCACCAAGGAGGAGCTTCTCAAGGGCTGCGTGCAGGCAAAGGCGGAGGGATTTACCGCCGTGGGCCACCTGACGCCGTTTCTGGACGAGTCCCGAAATGTACCCTATTACAAGACCCATACGGACAAGATTCAGGATGCCGCTCAGACCGTGGCCGCGTACCGGGAAGCGGTTGGCGACGAGGTGGACCTGTGCATTGAAATCCACCGTCGGCTGGACCCGGCCGAGGCGATCGTGCTGGGAAGGGCGATCGAACCCTATCGCCCGTTCTTCTACGAGGATCCCATCCGCCCGGACAACCTCGACGCCATGGCCGAAGTCGCTCGGAAGATCGCGGTCCCCATCGCCACCGGGGAACGAATTCACACCATCTACGAGTTCGAAATGCTCCTGACGCGAAACGCGGTCCAGTACGTAAGGCCGGACGTCTGCATGGCGGGCGGCATCACCCATTGCAAGAAGATCGCGGCCCTCGCCGAGGCGCACTACGTGGACGTGGTGCCGCACAATCCGCTCAGCCCGGTGAGTACGGCCGCGTGCGTGCAGCTTGCGGCCTGCATTCCCAATTTTGCATTGCAGGAGTACCCCAGGGGCGAAGGCGAACCGCCGAAGAGCGAGATCGTGTCCGGCGTTCTCACGCTGGAAGACGGATTCCTGATCATCCCGGATACCCCCGGTATCGGCGTGGAACTCGCGGAAGGCGCCGCGGAAAATTACCCGTTTCTTTCGCACCGGCCGCTGCTGGATGAAGGGATGATGGTCACCAGGCTGCACGTCGACGGGTCAGTGGTCGATCAGTAGGTCGCATCTGAATGAGCCATCAGAAAACCGGTAGCATCTCATCCCGGACACGTGATATCTGAATCATAGGAGGACTTGCCATGCTTGCGGGGATCACCGACGAACAGTGGGAGCGGTTCGAGAACGAAGGATTTCTTCGCCTAGGAAAGGTGATGGACGACGGCGAACTTGCGGGCCTGCAGCAGCGCATCGACGACATCATGCTCGGAAGGGTCAAGGTCCACGACCAGATGTTCATGCAGCTGGACAGCGAGTCCGGCGACTACTCGGAGAAGCGGATCACAACGAGAGGCCACCGGGTTTCAACGTTGAACTATCGAAAAATTCAGGACCTGGAGTTCGACCCGCTGTTCCTGGCCTACATGCAGAAACCCGTTTTCCGCGAAATCTGCGCGAGGGCCTACGGTCCGGAGACGCCGATATCCTGTTATCGCGCCATGTTCATGAACAAGCCGGCGGGCAAGGGCACGCACCTGCCCTGGCACCAGGACCGGTTCAGCATTCTCGACACCGATCCGATCGTGACCGTCTGGACGGCGCTGGACCCGGTGACGGTCGAAAACGGCGGCGTCGGAATCGTGCCGCGATCGCATCGCGCGACCTTCGAACAGGATGAGTCCGCCAGCTTCGCCTTCCTGACCGACGAGCAGGCCGCTGCCGTGCTGGCAAGGGAAACGCACGAATACCTGGAGATGGAGGCGGGGGAAGCGGCCCTGCTGCACAACTGGCTGCTTCACGGATCGGGGATGAACAAAACCGACGCCCCCCGGCGCGGGTTCAGCGTCTGCTACATGGACGCCGCCACCAGATCCGACAACGGTGCGAGCTTCTCGGTCATCTTCGGAGAGGACGCCCTGACTCCCGGGACGCTGTAAACGGCGACACCGATACTTCCGTACAGGTACTCACCCTTGGAAACCGCAGCCGCGAGAGCCCCGAATCCCCTCCATCCAGTGCCCGGCAGTGAGGCTGACGCGCGCGACGGCCTGACGCCGCGCGCGTTCGGTATCGGCCTCGTCCTGTGCGTACTCATGTGCGTTGGCCTCACCTGCAACCGCATGATCACACAGGGCTCCTTCATTGGCGGCGGGTACTACATGGACAGGGGCGCGCTGATTGTCCTGTTCCTCCTTATCGTGGTCGTCAATCCGCTGCTGGGCGCAATCAGGAGCAGGTTCGCCCTGATGCGCGGCGAACTGCTCGCCATATACACCATGTTTCTCATTCTCCTGCCTGCGTGGGTGATGACAAAGCCGGTGATCCTCTATACGACCGGCGTCACCTACCACGCGACGCCGGAGTTGCGTCACATCGAAGCCGTGCCCCCTCACCTGCTTCCCTGGCTCGTGCCGCAGGGGGAACGCGTCGTAACGGATCTCTACGAAGGCCTGCCGAAGGGGGGTTCGATCCCGTGGACGGGATGGGTCCTGCCCCTGTGGAGCTGGGGGTCGTTCCTTATCGTACTCTTCATTGTACTCATCTGCCTGGGCGTGCTGATGCGCAGGCAATGGGAGGAACACGAGCGGTTCGCGTTCCCTCTAATGCAGGTGCCGCTTGCGATGCTGGAGCCAGGAAGGGGCCGGTTCGCACCCGTGCTCCGCAGCCGGCTGCTGGCCGCCGGATTCGCGGTCCCGTCACTGGTCGGCACCCTTCGCGGGCTCCGGTACTACTTTCCAAACATCCCCGTTATCAATCTGGGGACACACGTTCGCATTTTCCGCCGGACGATGGTGCTGCCTTTCAAGGTCCACTTTCTTGTGCTCGCGTATTCCTACTTCATCAATCTGGACGTGAGCCTCAGCCTGTGGGTCATCAACCTGATCACAAGGGTGATTCGTGGTGCGCTGGCGATGGTTGGTGCGGGTCAGACCTGGGGAGTGTCCGGGGTCGTGGGGCGTTACAGTTCCCAGGGATCCGAGTTTCTGGCGTTGATGGGGATGGGGTATATCCTCGCGCTGGCCGCGTACAGCCTCTACGTTGCCAGGGGTCACCTCCGGCAGGTATGGGCACAGGTCCGCGGCCGTGTGTCGCACCTGCGGGACTCGGACGAAATCGTGTCTTACCGGTCGGCCGTGCTTGGCATTGTTCTGGGCGTGAGTTACCTTGGTCTGTGGCTCTACCAGGCTGGAATTTCGCCGCCGCTGGTTCTGTTTCTTCTTGTTTCCAGTCTCATCGTCTTCTTTGTGATGGCTCGGATTGTGAGTGAAACGGGATTTGTCGCGACCTATTCTCCCCTCAATCCGTCCGAGTTCGTGGTATGCGCGGTGGGCTCGTCAGCGTTCGGTCCGGTGGGTCTGGCCACGCTCGGAATGAGCTACGTGTGGACGATGACGCGCAGAAATACGCTGATGCCACACGCCATGGGGGCTCTTCGGCTGGCACGCGAAATCGGAAGGAAGCGCGGCCTGGTCTGGGCAATGGGGGCCGCGTTGACCGTCGGGCTGGTGGCTACGGGCTACACGACGTTGAATCTGGGGTATACGCACGGCGGCGTGAACATCGACTATCCGTGGTTCAGCAACGTGAACGACGCGGCTTCGCCGTTCGACGAGTTTATCGGACGCCGGCTGCTGGAGCCCAGCCCGGTCTTCACGATGGGTTTCCTCTATACGGCCATGGGCACAGCGATTGCCGCCCTGCTTATCCTGCTCAGGATGCGTCTGCCGTGGTGGCCGTTCCATCCTGCAGCGCTCCCGCTCAGTACGGTGTGGTACATGGACTGGTTCGGATTCAGCGTGTTCCTGGCATGGGGAATCAAGGCGATCATCCTCCGGGTGGGTGGGGCGGACCTCTACAGGAAGGCGCGACCGTTCTTTATCGGGATGATCCTGGGCGAGGTCATGTGCTCGGGAGGCTGGTCGGTGGCAAGCGCCTTTACGGGACGGCTGAAAACCTGGCCGTTCATGGGCTATTGGAGCTCGTCGTGAGTAACGAATCCACGGTGCGCAAGCAGGCGGGCGCCGCAGATTGCTGAATCGTCGCCACGATATAAATGGAGGGAGAACCCGATGCCGGAACCTGACCGGAAACTCCGCCGCGCGGCGCTGTTGCTCTTTCCTGACGTCGTGCTGAACGAGTCGACGCTCGACCGGATTGTCAGCGAAGGATTCACCGACGTGGGTGCGGGGGTGGCGGTCACACCCGCGGTAAAACAGCAGGGGTTTTCGCTGGCGCAGTCGGAGGCGCTTGCCCGGATGTGTGAGGAACGGGACCTGGGATTCATCGCCTTCACCGGGTACATCAAGTATCAGGAACGTCTGGTGGCGAAAGAACCCCACCGGCTGATGCACATGGCCGGCGATGGCGATGTGCTGGATCTGGACGGACTGCCGGTCCGCTGGTTGTGTCCTTTTCGCCCCGAAAACAAGGCCCACTACCTTTCCCTTCTGATGGAAATATGTCAGTGGCGGGCGACACGTGAAATCCACCTGAATGACGAGGCGTGTCTCGGGTTCGGAGACGGAACCATCGGCTGTTACTGCGGCTTCTGCGAGGCTGAATTCCGCGAACGGACCGGCGTCAAGCCTCCCCGGGCTGCGGATTGGGATGACCCGTTGTGGTATAAATGGCTGGAGTGCCGCTTTGAAAACTGGGAGGCGGTGCACTCAGAGCTTCGAAGCGCCATCAAAGACGTCCGTCCCGACGTGACTGTGGGCATCCAGCACAGTCCCGCCATCCCCGAGCGGAACTACAATGCCTGGCAGACCGCCATCCGCCTCGCACGCGACGCGCGTTCACAGGACGTTATCGCGACGGACCCGTATCATTTCAATCACGACGATCTCATCCTGCACCGCCCCCACCGCAGGATCCTTTCGGAGACGACCAGAAGCCTGATGGGCGCGTGTATGGACCGGCAGGTGGATATCTATCCGCAGGGCTTCATGCCGCCGGAGCAGGCCGTTCCGATGGGCCGGCAGGACGGCCTGCTGGCCGGCGTGGTGCCGTTTGCGCTCGGCGCGGATCTGGTGATGCCGTTCACTTACGAGCAGATGAAGATCATCCCCGGATATTTCGAGGCCTTCGACGAAACCCGGCGACTCATGCCAATGTTCGCGTCCCACCGCCCCTACAGCTTCGCCACGATGATCATGCCCCAGCAGTCCGAGATCACCGGCCACTACGAGTCCAACTGGGGACATCATGGGTTGCTCCCTATTGTAGATATGGTCTATCGTACCGGCCTGCCATGGCGCTGGTTCTGGGACCAGCGGCTGGACGACGCGGGCGATCAGCTGAGCGGCCCGGTCATCCTCCCCGAGGTGCATTGCCTCACGCAGTCCCAGCTCGACGTTGTCAACGCGGTTGCGGAACGTGGAGAGGGGCTCCTGTGGATCGGCAACCGGCCGGCCGCTCCGTGGGCAGGGAATGGCGCATGCAAGCTGCCATGGGAGATTGAGTCGGGCATCTTTGAAGTCGATCTCTTGCACAACCATCCGCTTACGGAGGGACTGGAACATCCCGTAATCCTGACGACCCGGGTGGACGGCGGGTATCCGGACGGGCAGGTGCTGGGGACCGTGGATGGCCGGCCGGCCCTGGTGCTGGTTGAAGAGGGGTCCCGGCGCGAGGCCTGGCTGGCGGGCATGCCTGCCGTGAAATATACCGGCAGTGTTCCAGGAATGTCCTTTCTGGAGGTGACGTCCAACGTGGCGTTGCTGAGGAGATTGATCCTCTGGGCGGCCGACCGACGGCCCCTGGCGCGGCTGACTCCGTTTCCGCCTGTGGACGATTACCGAACGCTGCGGCCGACCGACCGGCGGGCCGTGCCCACCATCGAGATGCTGCCGATGGTCAAAGACAGCGATTCGCTGCTGGCCATCGTGTTCCCATATACGCCGGTAAGGAGCGAGACGGAGCTGGAGGTCGTCCTTCCCGAGGGAAAGTGCGCGCGAGACGTCAACGAGATCTGGTCCGGCGCGAACTGGAATGACCGCGTGATATCGGCGAAAGACGGAACGATACGGATACCGCTGGATATTCCCGGCGATTGCGACCTCCTGGCGATCCACGTAAGGATGGAAGGCTGAGAAGCTGTCTTAAAACCCCCAGCGGTCTTCGCGCGGCTGCAAAAGCGCCTGTCGGCGTTGGTCGAATCCACCCGTATCTCCAGGATACGGGCGGGTTCGCCCGCCTTGACCGCCACTTTTTCGCTCGCGCTCGGGAACTCACCGGGAATTTTAAAACAACTTCTAAGAAGACGGTTGGGCTCCATTTTTGTTTTTCTTTTTCCGGTTTTATGGTTATTTTCCTATGGGCAGACCATCTT
>JAAXHE010000159.1 GCA_012271065.1 Candidatus Latescibacterota bacterium | reverse complement strand
TACAAGATCCTCAAGCCCATGTTCGTCAACTTCCTCATGGCGACGAACGTGTTCGACATGCCCGCGTCGCTGTTCTCCCGCTACCTGCAGTTCTTCGACATCGAAGCCGCGACGCCGATGAAGACCTGGGACCAGGGCACGCGGCGTATCTACCAGGCGCTGTCACGCGATTTTCGGGACAGGATTTACCTGAACCGGCCGGTCCGGAAGGTGTATCGGCGCCCGTCGCATGTCCTGGTCGAGGACGAAAACGGCAAGACGGAGAAGTTCGACGAGGTGGTCTTCGCGTGCAATGCCAACCAGACGCTGATGATGCTGCACCAGCCGACCTGCATGGAGAACTCGATTCTCGCGTCGATACGCTACGAGAGCGAACTGCACAACCACACCGTCGTCCACTCGGACGCCTCGGTCCTTCCCGACGGCGACGTGGAGGCGCTGGTCACGAGGAGCAACCACATCGAACAGTACGGCGCGCGGCCCGACAACTACGAAATCACCTACATCATNNATGCACAACCAGCAGCCGTGGGCGAAACGCTCGGACAAGCCCTGCCTAGTGACCTACAACGCGATCAGCCCGATCGACGAAAGCAAGATCATCAGGAAGTGGTGGTTCCAGCACGTCGTGCACGACGTGCGCCACATCGCCGTTCTGATCCACCTGTTCCGCTTTATCCAGGGCAAGCGGCGAAGCTGGCACTGCGGCGCCCATACGCTGATCAACAGCCAGGAAACCTGCTTCGTGACCGGCCTGATCGCCGCCAGACAACTCGGCGCCGACTACCCGTTCGACGACCCCGAAGCGAAAAAGTGGTTCAACTTCTACGGACGCATGCTGTTCGGCTGGCGGTTCAGGAAGGCCTAGACAGTAACAGGGAGGAGGGCGTCCCACCCTCCTCGAAGGCGAGACGCCTTCGCTGCAGAAGGATCAGAAGGACGCCCTCACGCGCACACCATATTCCCGCTTCTGATAACCGGCCGTGAAAGCCTTGCGGCTGCCGCCGGGACCGCTGGTCGTTCCGTTGGTGTTAGGCAGGACGGCATTGTCGGTCAGATTGGTGCCGAAGACCTCAAGGGTGCTGTTCTCGGTCAGATCGAATCCCACGCGGGCATTGATCCTGAACAACGACTTGGTTCGGTTGAATTCCGAGTAGTCCGCCCACTTCGGGCTCTCGTAGAAGAAATCGGTGCGGAAGAAGAACTCCCGTCCGACGAATTCTGCGAGAATGGTCGGGCTCATTGACACGGTCCATTTCGGCGTGTTGCGCGCCTCGTTGCCATCGTTGACGACCGACAAGGCGCCCGATCCGAGCACTACAAACTCGTTCGACCCACGCGAAGAGAACGACGACATGATCGCGTCCACGTAAGTAAGCGTGCCGCGAATGCTGAACCAGTCCGTCAGGTTGCCTTGCGCTTCGAAATCGACACCCTTGTACTTGGAATTGCCCGGGCCCCGGTAGGAAGTGGTGCCGCCCGTGGGAAGCAGAATGACCGATGCGAAGGGCTGGTGTTTCCAATCGATGTAAAAGACGGCAGCGGTAAAGCCCCAATTGTCCGTCGTCTGCTTCCAGCCGATTTCGTATTGCGTGTTCTCCTGGGGCGGCGTGTACAGACCCAGCACGTCCAACTGATCGTCAGGGATGATTTCCGGGGCAACGCTGTTGACAAACCCGGCCTGCGTGGCAACGCCAAGCAGGGAGCTGTAGGAGTAGCTGAAGTAGGTGGTTGCTCCTTCAAGCGGTCTGTAGCTGAAGATGATCCTGGGAATAAAATCGGTGTATTCGTTCAGTTCATTGCACACGGGAGAGAATGAACAGGTGCCGCTGGGGTTGCCCTGCAGGACCGCCAGCGCTTCTTCATCCGTGTAGCGGGCTTCCACCGACACTGTGAGATCCTCGCTGAGGTCGTAGTCCACCGATGCGAACAAAGCCGTGGTCCCGTTGTCCTGGAAGTCCACCGTCGCGGTAGTCGTGGCCGGGTCCATTTGCGCCGTGGTCGGGATATTGCCGAGCCGATAGCGCTGGTCATAGTCACTGACGCCAATGAGATACCGAAGCCTGCGGTCCTGCGGAGACGCAATTCGGACCTCGTAGTAGGTTTCCTGGGTGGCGATATTGTTGCCAAGCACGAACGCCGTGCCGGGGATGCTTGGAATACCGTACCAGAAATCGACCAGGTTTATGGTTCCCGTATCCGCGCGTGAAGCCTGGAAGGACAGTGTGTGGTCGGCAACGTCGTATTCGCCGCTCAACTGGACGCGGTAGGTCCGGTTGAAGCCGCCCAGCTTGTCGCCCGGCGGGTTTTTGAGGATGTCGTATTCCTCAAGCAGAGGATGAAGACCGCCTAGCGTACGTCCGCCGAATATCTGACCGAACGGGAAGGCGCCCGTAGGAGAGCGGCTTATGCCGAACACGAGGTTCTCGCCGTCGGGGTAGTTGCCGCACCATAAGTGAGATCCACCGAACTCGGTGGCGATGTTCCGGGTAAAGGGAGTCCGTTCGCCCGTGGCCGGATTCAGATACTCGCCCGTATAGACGATTCCGCATTCACTGGCCGGCGTCCCGTGAAACCTTGAATCGACACCACCGTTGACGCCGCCATCCTCGGCATCCACGTAGTATCCGGTGAGTTTCAGGCGGAAGTCTTCGGTGACGTCAATCGTCAGCGTGCCGTTGAAGGTGAGGTCCTTCTGAACGCCGAAGGGCTTGCCGTCCTGAAAATTGAAATCGCCGGCATTCTGCTCGTAACCGGCATAAAGGCGCAGGCCCACGCTGTCCGAGATCGGACCGCCTATGCCGACGCCAACGATGTACTCATCGTGTTGCGACGGCGAGTACTGAAGCGTCAGGTCCGCTTCCCACTCGTCCCCGGGAAGCCTGGGAATGTAGTTGACGGCGCCCGAAAACGTGTTGCGCCCGAAGTACGCGGTTTGCGGGCCCTTGATGACTTCGACACGCTCCACGTCCGTGATCGGCAGGAATCCGCCGCCGGCCGCAATGTACGACCCGTCCCAGAACAGGGC
>JAAXHE010000293.1 GCA_012271065.1 Candidatus Latescibacterota bacterium | reverse complement strand
GCAACCACATCGAGCAGTACGGCGCGCGGCCCGACAACTACGAAATCACCTACATCATGCATAACCAGCAGCCATGGGCGAAACGCTCGGACAAGCCCTGCCTGGTGACCTACAACGCGATCAGCCCGATCGACGAAAGCAAGATCATCAAGAAGTGGTGGTTCCAGCACGTCGTCCACGACGTGCGCCACATCGCCATCCTGATTCAGTTGTTCCGCTTCATCCAGGGCAAGCGGCGAAGCTGGCACTGCGGCGCCCACACGCTGATCAACAGCCAGGAAACCTGCTTCGTGACCGGTCTCATCGCGGCCAGGCAGCTCGGCGCCGACTACCCCTTCGACGACCCCGAAGCGAAAAAGTGGTTCAACTTCTACGGACGCATGCTATACGGCTGGCGATTCCGGAAAGCCTGAACCAGCCTTAGAAGGACGCCCTCACGCGCACGCCGAATTCCCGCTTCGGGTACGCCGCCGTGAACGCCTTGCGGCTGCCGCCGGGACCGCTGGTCGTTCCGTTGGTGTTGGGCAGGACCTTGTTTTCGGTGAGATTGGTGCCGAAAACTTCAACGGTGGTGTTGTCCATCAAATCGAATCCCACGCGGGCATTGATTCTGAACAATGACTTGGTCCGGTTGAATTCCGAGTAGTCCGCCCACTTCGGGCTCTCGTAGAAGAAATCGGTCCGGAAGTAGAACTCACGTCCGGCGAAGTTGCCGAGAATCGTGGGACTCAGGGACGCCGTCCATTTCGGCGTGTTGCGCGCCTCGTTGCCGTCGTTGACGACGGACAAGGGGCCCGATCCCAGCACTACAAACTCGTTCGATCCGCGGGAGGAGAACGACGCCATGATTGCATCCACGTAGGTAAGCGTTCCGCGAATGCTGAACCAGTCGGTCAGATTGCCTTGCGCTTCGAGGTCCACGCCCGTGTATTCCGAATTGCCCGGTCCGCGATAGGATGTGGTCCCGCCAGTGGGAAGCAGAATGACCGATGCGAAGGGCTGGTTTTTCCAGTCAATGTAGAAGACCGCGGCGGTCAAGGCCCAGGTGTCCGTCTGCTGCTTCCAGCCGATTTCATACTGCGTGTTCTCCTGCGGCGGCGTGTAAAGGCCCAGGATCTCCAACTGGTCGGCGGGAATGATTTCCGGCGCAACACTGTTGATGAACCCGGCCTGAGTCGCCACGCCCAGCAGCGAACTGTAGGAGTAACTGAAGTAGGTGGTGGCCCCTTCAAAAGGCTGGTAGCTGAGAATCACCCTGGGAATGAAGTCGGTGTATTCGTTCTTTTCGTTGCACACGGGCGAGAATCCGCCGCATTGGCCGCTCGGGTTCCCAAACAGGACCGCCACCGACTCTTCATCGGTGTAGCGGGCCTCCACCGACAGAGTCAGGTCCTCCGCGAGGTCGTAGTCCACCGATGCGAACAAGGCCGTGGTCCCATTGTCCTGGAAGTCCACCGTCGCGGTGGTCGTGGCCGGGTCCATTTGCGTCGTGGTTGGGATGTTGCCGAGCCGATAGCGCTGGTCATAGTCGCTCACGCCAATGAGATACCGGAGCCTCTGGTCCTGTGGGGAGGAGATCCGGGCCTCGTAGTAGGTTTCCTGGGTAGCAATGTTGTTGCCGAGCACGAACGACGTGCCGGGGATGCTCGGAATGCCGTACCAGAAATCGACCAGATTTATGGTTCCCGTATCCGCGCGTGAAACCTGAAAGGACACTGTGTGTTCGGCAACGTCGTATTCACCGCTCAATTGAACTCGGTAGGTCCGGTTGAAGCCGCCCAGCTTGTCGCCCGGCGGGTCCTTGAGGATGTCGTATTCCTCCAGCAGAGGGTGAAGACCGCCGAGCGTACGGCCGCCGAAGATCTGACCGAACGGGAAGGCGCCCTCAGGTGAACGGCTTATGCCGAAAACGAGGTTCTCCCCGTCGGGATAGTTGCCGCACCATAGGTGAGACCCGCCGAACTCGGTGGCGATATTGCGGGTAAAGGGAGTCCGTTGGCCCGTGGCCGGATTCAGATACTCGCCCGTATAGACGATCCCGCAATCACCGGTCGCAGTGCCGTGAAACCTGGAGTCGACCCCGCCGTTGACGCCGCCATCCTCCGCGTCCACGTAGTATCCCGTGAGTTTCAGGCGGAAGTCCTCGGTGACGTCAAGCGTCAGCGTGCCGTTGAAGGTGAGGTCCTTCTGGACGCCGAAGGGCGTGCCGTCCTGAAAATTGAAATCACCGGCGTTCTGCTCGTAACCGGCATAGAGTCGTATGCCTACCGTGTCCGAGATCGGACCGCCTATGCCGACGCCCACGATGTACTCGTCGTGCTGCGACGGTGAATACTGAAGCGTCACGTCCGTTTCCCACTCGTCTCCGGGAAGCCTGGGAATGTAGTTGATGGCGCCGGAAAACGTGTTGCGCCCGAAGTATGCGGTCTGCGGGCCCTTGATGACTTCGACGCGCTCCACGTCCGTGATCGGCAGGAAGCCGCCGCCGGCCGCGATGTACGACCCGTCCCAGAACAGGGC
>JAAXHE010000071.1 GCA_012271065.1 Candidatus Latescibacterota bacterium | reverse complement strand
TTGAAGGCTTACTGAAAGACTCTAATCCCTTTAGCTATTCGATTGTTGAATTGCGGCGAATCGAACACGAATTCAGCGTTATTGTGTAAATCCACACCCGGCGATCATCAAGTAGAAATAAAAAAGCCACCCGCAATGCGAGTGGCAAATCTCCCACGATACACAAAAAGTCCAAAGATTCTGAAAGCTTTGCTGGACTGCCTGTTAACGCTCTTCTTTTCTTCAGTTACTTTCCCCTCTAGATTTCTCGGGGGGGTATTGTTTTTATACGACTTGTGCTCTTGTAGCCTGTCTCCGCAAGAGTCTTGTCAGTCTGAGCTATGGATAGGCCTGTTGAGCCCATTGCAACCAACAGGGATAATCAACTCCCTATATAAAATCGGCCATCTCGCAAAACGAGTACTTCAAGATTGCCAGATTAGCTTTTTGCAATGGTCGAAAACGTCCTGAATTCAACAAATCTATAGCTGCATTATCGACAGCGGCTATATTTACGCGCTGCAAATATAGTGGTACTCAGACCGAAAGTCAATAGCAATTTCGATTCATCCTGCTTCATCCATGCGGGATAAGTGCCCATTCAATCCACCACAATCGTCTCCTTGCGGTCCGGTCCTACCGACACCATGGCAATGGGCGTGCGGCTCAACTCCTGAATTCTGTCCAGGTACCGCCTGGCGTTATCAGGAAGTTCCTCCATCCGCCTCGCATCGCTGGTGGGGGTCCGCCAACCCGCCATCGTCTCGTACACGGGCTCACATTCCGCCAGTACCTTCACGTCGCTCGGGAAGTGTTCCAGCCGCTTTCCAAGACATGTATAGTGCGTGCAGATCCGGATCTCGTCCAGGGGATCCAGTATGTCCAGCCGGGTTACCGCGATACCAGACAGCCCGTTCACACGCGCGGCAAACCTGAGGATCACGGCGTCCAGCCAGCCGCACCGCCTCGGCCGGCCCGTGGTCGCCCCGTATTCGTGTCCGATTTCCCGGATCCGGTCACCCATGGCGCCGGTAAGTTCGGTTGGAAAGGGTCCGTTACCCACTCGCGTCGTATACGCTTTCACCACCCCCACGACCTCGGAAATCCGGGTGGGTCCGATACCCGCGCCGGTACACGCGCCGCCCGCCGTCGTATTCGAAGACGTCACAAAAGGATACGTCCCGTGATCGATATCCAGCAACGTGCCCTGGGAGCCCTCGAACAAAACGTCCTTGCCCGAGTCGATCATATCGTTCAGGTACACGGAGGTATCGGTGACGAATGGCGCCAGGCGTTCGCCGAACGCCGTATAGGCCTCGATAATCGGCGTTGCGTCCAGCCCATCCTGGCCGTACACGCTTTCGAGTATCTCGTTTTTCTGCCGGACGTTCTCCCGCACTTTGGCAGGCAGCGCGTCCGTGTCGTACAGGTCTCCAACGCGAATGCCGGAAGAGCGGTTGACCTTGTCCTGGTAGCACGGCCCGATGCCCCGCAGCGTGGTCCCGATCGCGTCCGCCCCGTCCCTTTCCTCGCTGGCCTGTTCGACGCGTTTGTGATATGGCATGACCAGGTGGGTATTCGGACTGACAAACAGCCGGTTCGCGATGGAGACGCCCTTCGACTCCAGTTCCTCCACCTCGAGGAACAGCGCCTCCGGGTCCATTACCACACCGTTGCCTATCACGCAGGTCTTGTCGGGATGCACGATCCCGGCGGGAATGAGATGAAACACGAACTCCAGATCGCCGGCCTTGATGGTGTGCCCGGCGTTGGCGCCTCCCTGGAAACGCACCACGACGTCCGAGTCCGCCGTCATATAGTCCACCACCTTGGCCTTGCCTTCATCTCCCCACTGGGCCCCGAGCACTACGCGCACGGACATGATCTATCTCCTAAAAAAAGCGGTTAGACGCAAGACGGGAGAGGGTAGAGATTTCCTGCCTTGAGAGGTTTCTTGTCGTGCCGGAGGCAAGAAAGAATAACGTAACTGGCAAGGATTTCTTCTCCCGTCTACCCTCTCACCTCTACCCGATTTTAGAATTTCGCCTGCCTCACCCACAGGAATTCCGGCGCCCCGGCGATTCGCTTCAGAACGTCGTCCGGCGCGGGCGAATCCAGGCTGATCATCATGATGGCCTGCCCCCCGCGGCTGTCCCGCCCCAGCGCCATATCCGCGATATTGAGCTCCTCCTCGGCCAGGAGCGACCCGATCCAGCCGACCACGCCCGGAACGTCCCGGTTGCAGCAGATCAGCACGTCCCCTTCCAGTTTGGCCTTCACTTCGAACCGGTCGACACGCACGACGCGCGCGTCGCTGCTGCCGAATACGGTGGCCGATATCGAAGTCCTTCCCGCCGTCGTTTCGTAGTCTACCGTCATCAGGTTCGTGTAGTCTTTATGGGCGCTGCTCCGCGTCTCGTCGATCTTGACGCCGCGCTTCTGCGCGAAAAGAGGGGCGTTCACGTACGTCACGAGTTCATCCGTCAGATTCGTAATGGCCCCTTTCAACACCGCTGCCGTCATCGGCGAAGTTGCGTATTTCAGGATATCGCCGTGGTACTCGATGGCGATTCGCCGGAGACTGCCGTGGCTCAACTGAGCCTGCAACGCGCCCACCTTCTCGGCCAACAGGAGATACGGACGGACGTCCTCGTAAAGGGACGGATCCACCGACGGCATATTGACGGCCCGATGGGCGGGCCGGTCCTTCAGAACCTCCCAGACGTCCTGCGCGATCTGACGCGCCACGCGCTCCTGCGCCTCCGCGGTTGAAGCGGCCAGATGGGGCGTGCAGATCACCTCCCGACGCCGCAGGAGCGGGTAATCCCTGGGCGGGGGTTCCTCCTCGTAAACGTCGAGCGCGGCCCCGGCCACCCTTCCATCCTCGATCGCATTCAGAAGCGCCGCCTCGTCGACCAGGCCTCCCCTCGCACAGTTGAGAATGCGAACGCCGGGTTTACATTTCTCCAGTGACGCCGTGGAAATCAGGTGCCGCGTGTTCTCCATCAGCGGCGTATGCAGCGTGATATAATCCGCCGCCGCGTAGATTGCTTCCAGGGACGTCAGCTTCACCTGGTATCTGGCAGCCATCTCTTCAGAAAGGAAGGGATCGTGGCCCAGGGCCGTCATCCCCAGAGCCCGGGCCAGGCGGGCGACATGCTGTCCCACCCGCCCCACGCCGATTATCCCCAGTACCTTTCCATTCAGCTCCACGCCCGTATAGGACTTTCGCTCCCACGCCCCGCGTTTCAGAGAGGCGGTCGCCTGCGGAATGTTTCGGCTGAGCGCAAGCAGCATCCCCACGGTATGTTCGGCCGTGGCAATGGTGTTCCCGCCAGGCGAATGCACCACCACCACGCCCCGCTCAGTGGCGGCGCCAATATCAATGTTGTCCACGCCGACTCCCGCGCGTCCGATTACGCGGAGCCGGTGCGCCGCGGCCAGAATCTCCCGGGTCACATGCGTTTCGCTTCGGATGATCATCCCGTCGTAGGCGCCGATTTCACGTGCCAGTGCCTCCGGCGAGAGGCCCGTCCGGACGTCCACGTCGACGTCCGGCGCCTCCGCGAACACGCTTTGCCAGCCGCGAGACAACGTATCTGCGATCAAAACCCGCTTCATGATAATCAAGAAAGCTGTCAGCTGTCAGCGATCAGCCGTCAGCGAACAGCGAAAAGCCAAACAGGCAACGTTCGCACTCAATGTACATCTGTAGGGGCAACCCCTGTGGTTGCCCGGGTCAATGCGCAGGGTAAACAAGCTGTCAGCTTTCAGCCGTCAGCGCGCACTGCGCGGCCTCGACACCGGCCCCGACTTCAAATTCCCAACCGGTCTCCCGAAGACCGGCTTCAAACGCCCCGACGGCCTCCAGAATTCCGGCATCGTCCACGTGCCCCAGGTTGGAAACCCGCACCATGCGGCCCCTGTAATCGCCCAGACCGCCTCCGACCACCACGTCGCATTCGCGCCGCATATGTTCCATCAACCCGAGGCCGTCCACACTCTCGGGCAGGACGATCGCGGTCAGCGCGTTTGAAGGCCGCCGCGCGAAACAGGTCAGTCCCAACGCTGCCGCGGACCGACGCACCGCCAGCGCGTGCCGCGCATGCCGCGCCCAGACGTTCCGGATGCCCTCCTCGCGGAGCATCTGCAGCGCCGCCCGAAGCCCCGCCACCAGCGTAACCGGCAGGGTGGCCGGCGCCCGACCCTGTTCCTGTGACGTCCGGTATCGTTCAAGGTCCCAGTAGTATTTCGGAAGCCGGCACCGACGGTGCGCTTTCCAGACCCGCGGCCCCACCGCCGCGATTCCCATACCCGGTGGCAGCATCAGTCCCTTCTGGGACGCCGTCACCGCCAGGTCCACGTTCCACGCCTCCGGAGGCAGCGGATGAGCCGCCACGCTTGAGACGCCGTCCACGACGAGCAGCGCGCCCGTCCCCCTGACGATCTCGCCAATCGAGGCGATGTCGTGCAATACGCCGGTGGACGTCTCGCTGTGTGTGGCAAACACGACCCGTAAACCGGGGTCGTCCCGAAGCGCTTCGGCCACGACTTGCGGATC
The DNA here is from genome assembly GCA_012271065.1 of Candidatus Latescibacterota bacterium. The sequence goes on along the minus strand of JAAXHE010000071.1, from coordinate 30,920 downwards.
CACCGCCTCACCCCAGGGAAATACGCTTTCGACGACCTCGACCCCGTAAGCCCGGCAGAGGTCCGTCCACCGCGCGCCGAACTGCCCTGCCTGCACGACCAGGGCCCGGTCGCCGGCGCAAAGGGTATTGGCGACCGCGGCTTCCATCACGCCCGTACCCGAGCAGGACAGCAGAAACACGTCGTAAGCAGTCGGAAAGACCTCCTGAAGCCCTTCGATCGCATTTCGAAGCAGCGCGGGAAATTCCGGGCCGCGGTGGTAGACCGGAGTACCGGCCATTGCAGCCTGGACCTTTTCGGGAATGGGTGTCGGACCGGGTGTAAACAGCCGTTGCCGCCTCAGCCCGCCGGGCGAACCGCGTTTTTCGGCACCAACGGGGCTATTCTTCGATGACATGCCGGATCCAATTCCAGACAGCCTGCCTGCCCAGACCCGAAACCGCGGAAAACGGTACGAGATCGAACTCCCCCACCCGGGAGAGCAGGTCCCGCGTCCGGTCCAGCCGGGACTTCTGCCGGCTCCCCGGAAGCTTGTCAGCCTTGGTGGCAACCACGAGAAACGGCCGGTCGAACTGCATGAGCCAGTCGGCCATCTCCACGTCGCGGGCCGTCGGATCGTGCCGGGCATCCATGAGATGCAATATGCCGCGCAATGACGTCCTTGTATCCAGATAACCGTTGATCAGTTCGGCCCACTGCCGGCGTTCCTGCTGCCCCCGCTTTGCGTAACCGTACCCGGGCAGGTCCACTAAATGCAGCGCCCCGTTCACGCAGTAGTAGTTAAGGGTACGCGTTTTGCCCGGCGTCTTGCTGGTGCCCGCCAGTTGTCTGCGGTTCAACAGCCGGTTCAGCAGGGAGGATTTCCCCACGTTCGAACGGCCGGCAAACGCGATTTCCGGCAGACCTTCCATTGGAAGACGGCCCGGATCGGCGACGCTCGTAACAAAACTGGCGGAACGGATCTGCATGACGGGCAACCGGGATCGTGCTCATTGCCGGACACATAGAAAACCGGGGCAATGGACCCCGGTTCCGAGGGCTGCTAAAAAATGGATGAAGCCGAGACTATTCTATGCGCTCTTTTTCTCTTCGATGTGAAGCCGTGGCCTGGATTTGCCGGCCACCATCTCTTTGGTAACCACAACCGGCTTGCGTGCCGGATTGGAGGGGAGGTCGTACATCAGATCGATCATGATGTCCTCCAGTACAGAACGCAACCCCCTGGCGCCCGTGCCCTTCTGGACGGTTCGCTTTACCACCTCGTTCAGGGCCGCGTCCTCGAATTCGAGATCGGCGCCGTCCATTTCGAACAGTTTCTGATACTGCTTGGTAATCGCATTCTTCGGCTCGGTCAGAATCTTGAACAATGCTTCCTCATCGAGATCGCTGAGAGAACACGTTATGGGCAGCCTGCCGACCAGTTCGGGAATCAGCCCGTACCTGATGAGGTCCTCCGGCTCCACATCTGCAAAGAACGCGCCCGCGTTCCGTTTTTCCTCGGGACCGTCCTTCGCGCCGAATCCGATCGTCTTTTCGCCGATCCGGTTGCTGATGACTTCTTCCAGGCCGTCGAATGCTCCACCGCAAATGAACAGGATATTCCGCGTATTCACCTGGATCAGGGGCTGCTCGGGATGTTTCCGTCCTCCCTTCGGCGGTATGCTGGCGACGGTGCCCTCAAGGATCTTCAACAGGGCCTGCTGCACGCCTTCCCCGGACACGTCGCGGGTAATCGACGGGTTGGCCGCCTTCCTCGAAATCTTGTCGACTTCGTCCAGGTAGAGAATGCCCATTTCCGCCTGCGCCACGTCGTAGTCGGCCGCCTGCAAAAGGCGGACGAGGATATTCTCAACGTCTTCGCCTACATATCCGGCTTCGGTGAGAATCGTCGCGTCCGCGATGGAGAAAGGAACGTCCAGGATGCGCGCGAGCGTCTGCGCCAGCAGGGTCTTCCCTGTACCCGTGGGCCCGACGAGCAGTATATTGCTCTTTTCGAGTTCGACGTCGTCCGTTATAACGCGGGAGCGGATCCGCTTATAGTGATTGTAAACCGCGACGGAAAGCGTGCGCTTGGCCGCCTCCTGGCCGATCACGTAGTCGTCCAGCCGGACCTTGATCGTTGCCGGTTTGGGCAGCTTCTGCCGTGACGAAACCGGCTTCTGCCTGGCGTCTTCCTGCAGCACTTCGTTGCACAGCTTGACGCAGTCGCTGCAAATGTGCACCGAAGTCCCCGTGATGATCTTTTCGACCTGGTCATTGCCCTTGCCGCAGAAAGAGCATTGCGCCTCGGTTCTTGAAGACCGCCGTTTCATAAGTCACCCATGATTTCGCGACCGTTGATCCAGGACGTCTTCGTTGACGCTGATGTAGGGTTTACTGATCGTCCTCGATCACGAGGCCTTCTTCCTTGCTTGGCGCCAGTACCTCATCGATCACCCCGTACTCCAGGGCCTCGTCGGCGGACATGAAGAAATCCCGATCGGCATCCTTGGCAACCCGCTCGATCGGCTGCCCGGTCTGCTCCGCCAGAATCTCGTTGAGCCTGTCCCGCCACTGGAGGATTTCCCTGGCATGGCGTTCCACGTCGGAAGCCTGACCGCCGGCTCCGCCCATGGGCTGATGCACGAGGATCCGGGAATTCGGGAGGGCGCGCCGCTGCCCCCTTGTGCCACCGGCAAGGAGCACGGCGGCGATACTGAATGCCTGGCCGACGCAAACGGTTTCGACTTCATTGGGCACGTACTGCATGGTATCGTAAATGGCCAGTCCCGCCGTAATACTGCCCCCTGGCGAATTGATATACAACCGAATGGTCTTGTCCGGCGATTCCGAACTGCAGAACAGCATCTGGGCAATCACCAGGTTTGCAATGGTATCGTTAATCGGAAACCCGATGAAGATAATATTATCCCTTAAAAGACGGGAGAAGATGTCGTAGGACCGTTCGCCCAGCCCCGTCTTCTCCAATACCATGGGTACAAGTGCCATAAGCGTCTAATCTCCCTCCCTCTCCAAATCTGAATCCGTTTCGCGGGCCGTCCTATTTTGCGTCGACGTCTTCGATTTCGGCATGTTCGATCAGAAAATCGAACGTCTTTTCCGTCAGCAGGTTGGACTCGATTCTTTCGATCTGGTCCGAACGCTTGAGTATCTGTCGGAGTTGCTCGCGTTCCGTGTTGTATTGACGCGCCATGGCGTCGAGCCGGCTGTCCATCTCCGCCTCTTCCACTTCCAGTTCTTCCTGCTTCTGGATCGCCTCCATTAATATATGACGCTTCAAGCCGCGAATGGTGCCCTCGCGGCTTTCCTGGCGAATCGCGTCTTCATCGATGTCCTGTTCGCGTCCTTCGTGTTCCTTCTTCTGATTCTCCACCAACGTGTCCAGCGCACTTTCAACCATGGTCTCAGGAAGGTCGAACGCGTTTTTTCGAATCAATTCGTCTACGATGTGGCCCTCGAGATAGTGCCGGGAGGCGAAATCGGCCTGCGCCTGGAGATCGGTCCGGATCTGAGCCGTGAGTTCGTCCAGCGATTCGAACTGACCCTGATCTTTGGCGAATTCGTCGTCCAGTTCCGGCAGCGTGCGTTCCCGAATCTCTTTTGCCGAGAACATCATGCGGATCTCACGTCCCTCCTGGTGTTGGGAACCCTCCATGCGGGCTTCGTTTTCGTCTTCCCCCTTATGCGCCAGCACAATCCGCCGGGTTTCGCCCGCGGAAATGCCCACAAGCTGATTGTCGAGGTCGTGGTTGGCGTTCCTCCCGCCAATATGAAAAGGGCGTTCTTCCTGTCTGCGGCCGATAATCGGCAACCCGCTCTCATCCAGTTCCTGAAGATCGGCAACCACAACATCGCCCAACTCGGCGGGCCTGTCGACTTCCTGCTCCGTGGCGTTCTGTTCCTGGACGCGCTGGAGTTGCTGCTCTACGTCGGCGTCCGTGACATTGAATACGGGTCGGGTGGTTTTCAGGCCCCGGTAATCCTGTGCGACGATTTCCGGCATGACGTCCACCGAAGCCGTAAATTTCAGCGGCTGCCCCTCTTCGTAGTTCACGTCTTCGATCGTGGCTTCCGAAATCGGAGTCAATCCCTCCGATCTGCTTGCCTCCCGGTAGCATTCCTGCATCACCTCTTGCAGGACCTCTCCCTGGATCGCCTTGCCGAACCGCTTTTTGACCAGGCTCACAGATATCTTTCCCTTGCGAAAACCCGGCAAATTCAACGATTTACTGTAATTCTTGTATGCGGTCTCGAATCGCCGGCGCACGTCCTCGCCCGGGACCTCGACCTCAAGCGTCCTGCGCCACGCGTCCGACTCTGAAACGGTCACTTTCATAACGTCCGGCATCCTTCCGACGCTTCCGCATCTTCTCTTCAGATTTCAGGACGATCCAATCGCAAATGATAAGTAAACGCAGCGGTTTTGTCAATTCGTTTGCCGCAGACGCAAGGGGTTTCGTCCGAGGGACGCGATCACCCGATCCCGACTGCTGCAGCGGGGGATGTGCCTGTCCCCGACCCATGCAAGGCGACGCTGGCACGAAAAAAAATCCGGACACGACTCCTGCCCGGATCTGATCAACGTCTGTGGGCGGCGCCTCAGGAGGCCACCGGCTCCTGTGCGTCCGGCGCCGCAATGATCTTTCGAATGGTGTCCTTCTCGGAGCCGCAGCAGTCACTGCCATTTTCGTTTCCGTTGATGACCGGCAGCTCGAGTTCGCCGTCTTCGGTCTCCCGGACCCGCAGCGTGTGTTCCGTCCCGGGCAGCGGCATGTCGCGGTTGCCCGCGTAAATGGAGTGCCGGCCCCTGGTCTTGAACCACTCGGCCGTTGTGGCGGTCATATGCATATTCTCTATAATCTGACGCCAGCCGACGCCCGTGTTGTAAGCGCAGAAGGAGATTTCGCCCTCCTGGGTCCCGTACGGAATTACGCACATTTCAGTTCGGCGGAAATCGTAGGTCCACAGATCCTGGAACCACATTCCGCCTACCCACATAATGCGCCACTGCCTGTCTTCCGGTCTGGGACCGCCGCTGATGGAACCCCCCACCCTGCGGTCGAGAATCCGCGCGAGGTCCTGAATGCCGAACCCGGCCGGCGCTTTCTTCGGGTTGAAGTTCCGGAGCAGCGACATGCCCACCTGCAGCTTGATCCATCCGGGGTCGCGCGCGGTGTCCGTCATCACCTCGATGTCCTTCATAAACTGTTCCTGGTTGAAGAACTCGGTGATGGTCGCCCACTTCCCCGTTTTCTCGTTTACGACAATGTGGGCGGCGGAACCACAGTTGGGGTGGCAGGAGCAGGTCTGACCCCCGAACTCAACGTCCTCCCCGCGCAGATGGTCTGCCAGCGTGGTAAACAGCGTCCCCGCTCCCAGCGGGTACCAGTCCCGATGGGCGTCGATCTTCCCGTCGGACCACGTCTGGAGATCGTGTGCGAGGTGGGATATGGTGTAGCGCTGCCGGTGCCGCATTTCGTCGGAGATATCTTCGTCGCGTCCGGTAAACGACACGGGTTGGAAGGATATCGAACCGACTTTGTCGCTGTTGTCGATGCAGAACTGGAGTATCGGCCCTACCTGATCGTTATTGATGGTATTCAATACGGTTGTGACGGGCGTGATATCGATACCGGCGCGGGACAGATTCTCAATTGCCAGCAGCTTGGCGTCGAACAGATTGGAAATGTGCCGATGCTGGTTGGCCGCATTGGTTACGCCGTCGAACTGCAGGTACGCCATGTCGAAACCGGCCGCCTTCGCCTCGAACGCGAAATCCGGCTCTTTGGCGAAGCGCACCCCGTTGGTTGCGGCCTGCACGCACCAATAGCCGACCTCCTTGGCATACCGGCACGCATCGAGAAAATGAGGCGAAATCGTGGGCTCTCCGCCCGAAAACTGTACCGACATCTGCCGGCGCGGTTTGAAGGAAATCGATGCGTCCAGGATCCGCTTCACGTCATCAAGGGTGAGTTCGTGGACGTACCCCACCTGGTTCGCGTCCATGAAACAGGGATTGCACATCATATTGCAGCGGTTGGTGAGGTCGATCGTCAGCACGGCCCCCCTGCCGTACTTGATGCTGGACGTCCCGTGCCGGTGCACGTGCTCGTCTCCCCATGTGCGGTAATCGCGTCCGGGGAAACGGCCCTCAATCAGGCGCGTAAATTCCGGATCGATAGAGAGCACGTCTTCATAGGTGCCGTGGACCGAGCAGGTCTTCCGCATGATGACACAGCCGTTTTCCTCGAGGATCTCCGCCTTGATCTCTCCGGGATTCCCGTGTACCAGTTCCGCGACGTCCCGGGTACCTTCGATGATGGCGGTCCGGACCTCCTTCACGCAATCGGGACACAGCGAATCGGTTTCGCGCGGAAAACCGAGTGTCGGCATGGATCGCTGATAACTCTTCAGCAGCGGCGCCGACGCCCATGCAGGCTGGAATGGCTGACCCTCGGGGAGCCTGGTATTCACGCTCTGGAAGACATTCCAGGCGACGTTGGCAGCCCCCGAAACGACGCGGTCACGAAAACTCATCTGGTGGTCCCTTCAAAGTGGTCCAAACAATTCAGATTCAACATTTTGTCCGATGTACTCACGTCCGAATGATGAAATAGTTCTATTATTCACGGGGCATAGCAAAAGGAATATAAACAAAAACTACTTGCCGTCAAGCGCTTCGTGTTCAGTTGTTACACTCGTTGCTGCATAATTCGATTCATATTTTCTCCGAAGATTCCCCTGCGCTGGCGCGCCGTGATCGCCGCTCCCAGCACCTTGCCCACGCCGGCCTCCATCGACACATCCGTCGCAAACAGCACGCGGCCCGCCCCCAACTGGCGCACGGCCATCTCGATGAATCCGTCGTCGTTCAGGCTTCCGCTGGTATCCACGTATACATTCGGGACATCCCGCAATGTCTTGATCGCCCACTCCCAGTCTCCCACGATCGGATGCCCCTCTATTATGGTAACTTCGGGATAGAGTCGCGCCAGCCGCGCAAAGTCGCCGCTGTCCGAGCGGTACGTCTGCCACGGTCTGCCGGACACGGGCGTCTGCTTTCCGCCGTGGTGCAGAATCGGCACGCGCAGTTCGATGCACCGCTCCACGATCGGCAACACCAAGGGGTCCCAGCACGTGCATTGGTTGTAGAGCTTCACGCCCATCATTCCGTGCTTCAGAATACACCTGTCGATTTCATCTCTCGTTTCATGCTGGAACCGGGGATCCAGAAATGCATATCCCAGAATGCGTCCGGGAAACCGCCGCATGGCGTAGATGACGCTGTCGTTCACCTCCCGCATTCCGTCCGTCCGGGGGTTGTCCAATCCCTGAATCGGTATCGAACAGCAAAGCTGATCGATCTCAAGCCGATCCGCCGCTTCGATCACCACCCGGTCGTCGGTCCATTTGCCCCGCCATCCCACGGATGCGAGATTACCGGCGACGTGCATGTGCGCATCGATCCGCATGCCTGCCGCTCCTTTTTGGAAGACCCTGCCGCAAGACCTTGACGCCCCGATTGCCAATCCCTATTATGGCTCACCCGGAACGGATTTACAAGCAGTTTCGACGCGTTTTCAGATTCAATCGGACCAGATCACGGATGCCCGGGGAAGGCGATCCCGGCACAACCCCACGGGGGCGCGGAACGGCTGCCGGCAATGCGCTACCTCGATTTATTACAGGAGAATTCCCATGCGCCGGTTTACCCGAAAACCTTATCTGACAGGGTCCGAAGCCGTTGAGCGCGGCCAGGTTCGCGGCACGATCGAACTCGGCGAAACGCTCGTCATCGAAACGCCCGGCGGCGCCGACGGCGATCTGAAGCCGGGGGTCATCCCCGAAACCACCACGCCGCGGGGCTCGCGCCAGGGGGGTCCGTTTCTCATCGAGGGCATTGTTCCCGGCGACTGGGTTTCGATCGAAGTCATCGATATCGAAGTGGGTCCCTATGGGTACTACAACAACGGCGGACCGTTTCGAGGCAGCCTGCGTTCGGTCGCTCCTGTAAAAGACGGCTTCCTCCACTTCCCTCCGGACTTCGTGGTCCCGGTCCGTCCGATGATCGGCGTTATGCAACTGGCGCCCGTCTCCGAGGACACGGGTCCCTGGAACCATGGCGGCAACATGGACTTCAATTCCATCTGTCCGGGCAGTATCGTGCATATCCGCGCCCAACGATACGGCGGCCACTTCTACGTGGGCGACGTCCACGCCCGCATGGGCGACGGCGAACTCACCGGCACCGGCGTGGAAATCGACTCCGCGCTCACGCTGCGATTCGATCACTCGCCGGGTTTTCCCGCCGGCGGGCCCGTCGTGGAAACGGGCGACGAGATCCTGACCAGCGGTATGGGCGCAAACTGGGAAGAAGCGCTGAAAATCGCCTGGACGGACATGGTCGGTCTCATCGCAGACCGTTACGACACCACCGTGGAACACGCGAATCTGATTGTGGGTACGATAGGCGACGCGAGGCCGGGGTACGCGGCGGGCCAGCTGAATACCCGGGGTTTCAGAAGAGAAAACGCGTACGTCACCTGTCAGATCGGCATCACGAAAGACTTGAAGAGAACCGGTCGACCCTTCCAGCCGTAACAGGAGTCCATTTTATGTTCCATCACGACAAATTCCCCGATAAACTCGTTCACATCTCGGATGCCTCGTTCTTCGAAGCCCTTGACCCCGGCCGTCCCGGGCTCGACGAGGTTCGGAGCGCTGCGAATTCGAGACGCTACGATGAGGCATTCGGCGCCTGGTGGCGGCATTTCCTCTCACGGAGCCATCCGGTTAACCCCTTTGCGCGTTCGGTGGAGCAACTCAGGTCCAGGGTTGTGGCCAACCGCGATCTGGCCGACACAATCGTTAACGGGGGTCGGCGGCGATTCGGACAGGTCGAAATCGACTTCGCCGGACCGGTCGCGTTCAACGCCTGGTTCGGCGACCAGTCCAAATACGGCTTCCATTACCTCGGCTGGATGGATTGCCTGACCCGGGCCGCCCTGGACACGCGGGATGAGCGGTACATCGCAGCCTACCTCGAAATCTTCCGGCAGTGGTATGCCTCCAGACACGAAATCAGAGGCGCCCGCCGGATGCATCCGGTCTTCTACGAACTGGGCCTCTCCGTAAGGAGCCACCGGTTCGTGAACTTCCTATACGCCGTGAAGCTTCTGGAAATGGGACACCTGCTCTCCCCGGACCACATCCGCCAGCTGTTCAAGTCGTTCCTGGGCGCGGCCAGGTGGCTTACGTTGGAACAAAATGCCAAAGGCTACCGCGAGGGAAACTGGCAGATGCACGGCATCTCGGGCATGATCCTGATTGGGTTCCTTCTGCCCGAATTCCGCGAGTCCGGCGACTTCCGTGCCGTCGGCGCGCACTACCTCGAGCAACATATGGAGAAGGACTACTACGCGGACGGCGGTCACAGCGAGCGCTGCTATTCGTACGGAAGCGGATGCCTGCGCCACCTGGAAGAAGCCACCCTTCTGGCAGAAGCGAACCCGGACCTTCAGCCGCCGGCGACGCTCGATTGGCGGGAGCGCACCTCGAATGCCTACGCCTGGTTCCTCAAGATGGCGGGTCCCGGAGGCGAGATGCCCGGCATCAACGACGGCAGCTTTCTGGACGGGACGGGACTCCTGAAACAGGCGTGTGACTTCACAGGAGACGGGACGTATCTCTGGCCCGTCCGCCACAAGCTGGACGCAGATGTCCCGGAGCCGGCGAAACCCGGTTTCGAGAGCCTTCGCCTGGAAACCAGCGAGTTCTGCGTGATGCGCTCGGGCTGGGAACCTGAAGACGCGTTCATGCTCATCAACCACGGGCAGTGGCCCGGCGGCCACAGCCACATGGGCATTCTGGACATCAATCTCTATGCCTTCGGTGTGCCCCTGGCCGCCGAAGTCTCCCGCTTCGGTCCCTACGACGCCCCGTGGGATATGTACTTCCGCTCCGAACAGGCGCACAACCACGTCGTCATCGAAGGAGCACCGTCAGCCCGTCCTGATATCCGCGGCGAGCAGATTCAATTCGGCAGCACCGCGTCCTGCGACTTCTTCTCCGGCCGGCACCGCGCGTACGAAGCCAGCGCAGGCGTTGTGATCGAACGCCGGATCCTGTTCTTCAAACCGTGGGGCTTCCTCGTCTCCGATGCCGTCGGGTGCTCGCATCGCCGGAGAAGCGCGCTGTGGTACCTGCACAGCGTCTTTCCATTCGTCAAGCACGATACTGTGGCCGCCGCCGAAGGAGATTGCGCTAGCCTCCTCGTTGCCCCCGCGAACCGCGGGCAGTTAAAATATGCGTTCAATGGCATAGACTATCTTGAGGAAATGGTGCGCGAAATCCCGGTATATTCCGGCGACCCGCCTTTGGCGCCGTGGCCGGACCGGCACTTCATCGCCCTTCGTGGCTGGGGGGTCGCGGAGCCTGTCGTCCCGTTCGACGTCCTCCTGCTGCCGTATCGGGGCGCTCGTCCCGATGCGAGCGTGACGACGCTCGCGTGTCGGATTGACGGCCGCGCCGAATCCCCGGTTCTGCCCCGCGCGCTCGAAATTACCGCGGAAGACCATCGCTTTCTCGTGATTCACGGCGCACCGGGTATCTCCGTGGCCGCCAATGACATTTCCTTCTCGGGACACACCGCCGCCATCGAATACACGAACGACCGTCCGTCGAAAGCCTTGGTTCACGGCGGCCGCCACCTTGAGATAGACGGGCGGAGCATCCCCATCTCAGACCGGCCGACACAGGAAATCGAACTCTGACGCAGATCGCACGGACGGGGGAACCGGATGCCGGAACCACGAATGATGTTCTACCACGACGGACGCCATCCCCTCATCTATATGTACGAGCCCCCCATGCAAAAGGAGGAATTCGAAGCCGGCGTGGATGAACTGGCGGGCACGCCCGTGGACGCCATCATGTTCTGCCTGGGCGACGGCCGCACCTTCCTTCACGACACGAAAGTCGGCGAGATCTGGGGCCATAACGTGAATGATTGGCCTCACCTCATCTTCGACAGGGCAAACCGGAACGCCATGCGGCTGATCCGGGAAGGCCACGATCCCCTGCGCCTCATCTGCGACCGGGCCCACGAAAAGGACCTGCTCTTCTACCCCACCCTTCTGGTGCAGCAGGGCCGCGGAGACCGCGACGAGGACGTCCGGTGTTCCGACTTCCGGTTTGAAAATACCCACCTGGAAATTGGCGCACGAGGAGACCTCGACCCGGAGTTTCCCGGGCTGACCTGCCTCGACTTCACGCACTCCGAGGTCAGGGAAGAACGGTTCGCTATTGTCGAGGAAACGCTGAACGTCTATCCGGTCGACGGCTTCGAGCTGCAACTCAACTACACGCCGTATTATTTCCACCCTGACGCGGTCGAAGATGGCAGTAAGGTCATGACCGAATGGATCGCCCGGATCCATCGCGCCGTCAAGAACAGCGGCCGCGAACGCGAACTCGCCGTCCGGATTCCGGCCAGTATCCAGGGATGCCTGCGGGTGGGTTTGGACGTTCGGGAATGGCTGCGGCTGGGAATCGTCGACGTCCTGATCGGGCAGACATTCTCTACCCCTGAACTGCTCGACTCGACGGTCGACTTCGGCCAGCTCGTCGACGCGGCCGAAGGCGCCGGGTGCCGGGTCCACGCCGCGCTGCACAGCCACGTGGACTCCGACCGCCTGGCCGAAGCCACCATCGAAATGATCCGGGGGGCGGCCTGCAACTACTGGGCGCAGGGTGTTGACGGCCTCTACATGGCCCACTGGTTCGGCAACTGGCCCTACCAGGCGTCATTCTATGAGAAGCTGCGGGAACTGCCCCACGCGGACGTGATGGCCCCGAAGGACAAGCACTACTACGTTCCCACCGAGACCGGGCGGTACCCCAGGCCCGTCACCGAACCGGGCGTTGCCATGGGCCTCCCCGCGGCGCTGACTCTGGAAGCACCGGCCCGCGTTTCAATCAGGGTCAGTGATGACCTCCCCCGCTGGGATGAAACCGGGCGGGTGCACGACGTTCTGCTTCGCGTTCGGATCATGAATGCCACGGAAAAGGACCGGTTTCGTTTCCGCTTGAACGGCAAAGAACTTCCGGACGCGCAAATGCGCAGGATCAACGAGATGTACCGCATGAGCGCCCCGCGATACCGGACCGGCTGCGGATACTGGTTCGTATTCCGGCCGGACCGCGCAAACTGGCCGCGCCAGGGCCGGAACGAGCTGGAGGTCGGCCTGCTCGAACGTGACCCGGACGTCACACCGGACGTCTACGTCCGCGACCTGGAGCTGGAGATCAGGTACCTCATGGGGAGGAGCTATCACCGGATGGACGATCCGGATCTGGGCCCGTCCGAACCTTCGGGGGAGTAATCGCGCGGGCTCAATTCGGCCGGACGGGGAGAGACATCATCGGGATGGATGGGAAAGGTAATCGATGAGAAAACAGCGCACGATCTACTTCAACGACGCCCGCCACTACTATCTTTTCGTCTTCGAACCGCCGATACGGCTGGAAGACGCCTGGGTGCCCGTGGACGAGGTCGCCGGCACGGCCGTGGACACTTTCGCCTATGGCGTCTCCCGTGCCGACGGTCTCTTCTATCCCTCCAGGAACGGCCGCATGTTCGGTGACGATCTGCGACCGTTCCAGCACGTCCACGAGTGGCGCGCCTGGGAGAATATGCAAAGTCTCATCGCCCGCGGCCTCGACCCGCTGGCCGTCCTGGTCGACCGCGCCCACGAGAAGGGAATGGACTTCATCGCCAGCCTGCGGATGGGCGCCTACGGCGGCATGGCAGCGGAACACGCGCTCCACACCGGGGGGCGGGGTTTCGTCCATCCCGAAGTGCGCGACCATCAGCGGGCGATCCTGAAGGAACTCGTCACGAGGTACGCGGTCGAAGGCGTGGAACTGGACTTCGCGGCCTCACCCGGCGGAAGTCCCTTCTGGCTGAGGACGGAAGACGTATCCGAATACACGCCGGTGATGACGGATTTCGTAAGTGAGACCGCCGAAATCATCCGTGGTCGGCCGGGGGGGCCCGCCTGTATCGGCGCCCGTGTCTATCCCACTGAAGAACTGAACCTGAAGACCGGGCTGGACGTGCGGACGTGGCTTCGGGAAGGGTTGGTCGACTTCGTGGTTCCGATGCTCTATCTCGACTTCGTACTGGACGCCAATATGCCGGTTGGCTGGCTCGTTGAGGCCGCTCACGAGCACGATATCTCCGTCTACGGCATGCTTCAGCCCTACCGCAGCGACGAGAGCCGGCGGTTCAATACGGCCGATAACGCGACCTCGTCCATGATGCACGCGGCCGCCGCGAACTTCCTGGAACTGGACGTCGACGGCCTGTACACCTGGTTTCTTCCCTGGCCCCTTGACGCGTCCGGCCGCAGCCTCCTCACGCAAATGGGCGATGCGGATCTCATACGGGAAGCCGACAAACACTATTTCCTGCGCCGCCGGTGCGACGCGGCATCCGAATACGACTACGGCGCCTTTCTGCCGCTTGAGATCGCCTCAGCCGACCCGGGGAGATTTCATCAGATCCCTTTCTCGATCGCCGACGATCCTGAAAATGACCGCATACGGCGCGTTGGCCTCAGAATCGGTGTAAGCAATCTCGTCTCGGCGGACAGACTCGATATCCGGCTGAACGGCGCCCGTCTGGACAGCGGGTCATGTCGTCGCTCGCCGATCCGGTCCCGGGATCCGTACGCGGGACAGCTGCTGGAATTCGACCTGGAAGACGTACGACCCCGGAAAGGCCGCAATGTACTCGAAATATCCTTGCGCGAAAGACCTCCCGGTTTCGAAGGAGGGATCGTGGTCGAAGACGTGGATATCTTCGTCGAATACGGGACATATCCCACACGTCACCCGGGGTCGATCGAATAACCCGCGACGAAGTAAGGTAGGCTCAGATGGCTTCCAAACCTGATTCTTGTCCCTGATTCCGCCGCCAGGGAACGGATCGCCCGTCAGTCATCCACAAGCAAACCACCTGCCCGCAGCACCCGCCAGAAGGCGTAGTCCGCGGCGTTTACGATGGTATTCTCGAGGCTCCGGACCACCAGTTCGCCTTCCCCCGAGTGCCCGCCGGCAATATGCGCCACGGTTTCCGGAAGCCCCACGCTAAGGCATACGTGAACGCCGTAGGCCGGATGCCTTATGGAAGGGAATCCGGCGGCGCCCGGCGCCCGCTTCCAGCGCGCCTGGTTTTCCGGATCGAATTCCCAGGGCTTGCCGACGTCGTGACAAAGGGCGCCGGCAATGAGAATATCCCGGTCGACCTTTAGATCCGGAAACATCCAGACGAGTTCATCGGCCATTCGCATCGCCAGGCGGGTCACGCCGCGGATATGGTCGGTCTGCGTCCCTTTCCTGAGGGGCGGCGTATCCGGATTCCCCGATGGCCGGATATCGGCGATCGCCTCGAAGCTGCTGCCCGCAAGCGCCGTCGCCCACGCCTCGATGACCTTCTCCCGCAGTGCGGCGTCGACGATTTCTCCGGCCTCCGGCAACTCGGCGCGGACCCTTTCGCGCAACGAATCGGTAACGGCCATTGTATCTCCCTCCGGTCAGAATTTCTCATGCCCTTACACTGCGGTTTTACAGGGCGTCAATAGCGAATGACCACTTCCACGTCCGTCAGGACGAGGTCGCAGACTATTTGCGGATTCCGTTCCACCAGCCCGACGTTGACGACGTGCTTCCCCCGGGTGATTTCCGTGGATCGCAGGGGGAAGCACAGCCACGCCGCCTTGCTCACGTCGGAAATGCGGCGGATGCCGGGCGGTGGCTGGAAGGCGCCGCCCGGAGGATTGGTGTTGTCCATAACGCAGTAACTGAATTCGGGTGCTTCCATTTCACGCCCGTCCCAGCATACCCGTACGCGATCGCCAACCACCCACTGGTCGAGGCGGACGCGGAGTTCCAGATGCGACGGCCCGTCTTTCTCCACGTCGTCGGCAATGTCAAGGGTGATGGCCGGCATTTCGCCCGTCATCGTCTTCTTGAGGGCAACCGGCACCTCGCCCAGGATCCGGTCGATGCGGTAGGCGCCGCGCCAGGGTCCTTCCTTTTGGATAAACCGGTGGGTGGCCGCGTAGATCTTGTCCGTGCGGCGGAGTGTTTCGGGCGAGGCGATCTGCGAGAGCAATTCCCGCTTCATGTCCCGGTTGGCGTGCCAGTTGAACACGTAAATTCCGTCGGCGCCGGCGCGATGGTAGCGGGAGGCAATCGCCCGGGTGCGCATTCGATCCTTGACTTCAAGCGCTTCCGGGCCCACGAACGGGTCTGGCAATCCGCTGTCGAATCCCGCGTAAACGGCGATCCCCCTGTCCCGGCACATCTCCGCAAACGCGGCCACCTCCAGGGACGCGTCGGTTACGGCGCCTCCTCCCAGAATCAGGATGTCCACCAGCCCCTCTTCGATCCACACCGGAATATCGTAGCCGATGCGGCGGCACATCTCCTGAGAGCCGGCCACCCTCGCCGCCAGATAGAACGGCCTGCCGCGCCGCTTTGCGATGTCTTCCGTCAACTGCCGGACCCGGCGCTGGAGGTCGGTAAGCACGTACCGCAGCCGGTAGGCCTCGTCCTCTGGAAGGTGAAACGCGTGACGCTGCCAGTCCAGTTCCACGCCGTCCCAGTCGTACCGCGTGACGACCTCCTCGATATGGGTATACCGGTGTTCGCGGACCTCGGGGACCGCCATATTCCACGAGAGCGCGAACCACTCCGACGTCCGGTCGCCCAGCACCCACTCCGGATGCTCCCGTCGCATCCGGGTCAACTCGCTGTGGTGGAGCGTCGGGAGGTCTTCCAACTGCGCCCCGTCGAAGTGGTTGTCGTTCATGCGCACCGATGCGTAGACGGCCATGCCCTGTGCGCGGCCGTGTTCGATCAGCGAGACGTGCGGGTCCTCCCCCCGTTCGAGCATGAGGCGGATGTTTTCGGTATGTGTGTAGGCCGACACGTTCTCGTACCTTCGCCCGTGGACGTCGCCCAGCATTTCAAGCGCGGAATCCGGCCAGCGGGCGGCGTGCTCGCCGATGCACCAGAACAGCGCCCCCACCTGCGTTTCCTCGATCGGCGCGTAGGCCTTCTCGAGAAACGCCTCCATCGACTGAGGCGCCTCGGAATAACCGTGGGGCGCCCCGTCCCAGTTGTAGATGATCCCGTAGTCAAAGGGTCCGGACACAGGTTCCTCCCTTCTGCTTGATGGACTTGTTCGAATACCTGTTTGATATCAGCTTCCGCGAATCTATTTTAACGTTGTGTCAGGTCGAATTCCAGAAGTATTCCGCGTACATCCCGGCGTGTTTTCCGTCACGACTGCCAATGAAATCCGCATTCTGCACCAACGCATTCGGCAACGAACAGGCCGATCAGGAAAAAGCCATCCCCTACCTGGCTGAACTGGGTTATGACGGCATCGAACTCTGGCAGCAGTACCTTAGCCACGCGGACCTGGCATGGGTCCGCTCAATCGCGGCCGAACACGACCTCAGGATCGTGCAGATCTGCCCCTACTTCGACTTCACCACCAGCCAGGCCGCCTGGGACCGGAGTATCCGGGATGCCGAAACCTTTATCGAATACGCGGTCGAGCTCGACTGTCCCTTCATCCGCACCTACACCGGAAACGTGGGAAGCGCGGACGCCACGGCCGGCCAATGGGACGCGTGCGTCCGGGGCCTGCGGAGAATCTGCGAAATGGGCGCCGCGTACAATATCGTCTTCCCGCTGGAAACGCACCAGGTCATTCACCACGGGCCCAACCTGACAGATACCAGCCCGAGTACGCTGAAGCTGCTCGACGACGTGGGCATGGAGAACCTGACTGTCAATCTCCAAACGCCCCTCGTCGGCGAATCCGTCTTCCATACCGTCGACCAACTCGGAGAACACGTTGTCCACCTGCACGCCCACAACTGGGTGGGTGGCTGGCCGAAACTCACGTTTCTGGACGCCGGCGACGTGGATTTCACCGCGTTCATCCGACGCCTGCAACACAAGGGCTTCGACGGCTATATTTCGATCGAACACGGCAGCCATCATCCGCCGTACGAGACGGCTGCGCATGAGATCGCATACATGAAACAACTCATCGAAGGAGAATAGGTTGGGCACAGGGCTGTCAACGGGATCCGAAACGCGGGCGCTTCGACAAGCTCAGCGTCCACATTTCGACAAGCTCGCTTCGACAGGCTCAGCACAGGCAATGACCGCGTTTCGGTCGCGCTCGGAATGACCGGCAGCCCTATCATCCTATCGTCAGATTTCCCGAACATGCAACAGCAGTGAGACATGCTCGAATCGACAACCGGAGCGAGTGATGCCGCAGCTGAGAATGTCCCTGAAAAACTTGAAGAAGCCCAAACCGCTCTATCCCGACACCGTTCTCGTGGAACAGGGGCGCGCCGCGTCTGCCATCGTACGCCCGTCGGACGACCGGTACGGCGTCGTTGCGGAGACGATCCGGAGAAAAGTCCGTGACGTTTCGGGCGCCGATCTGCCCATTCTGGACCACGGCGCCGCCGCGAAGACGCCCCGGAGGCACCTCATCCTTCTGGGCAACCTGAACAATAACAAGGCGGCCTTCCGGCTCTACGGCTACAGCTATACCCCGGCGGACGACCACTTTCCCGGCGCCGGCGGCCACCTTCTCCACACGATTCACGATCCCTGGGGCAACGGCAGAAACGCCGTCGGCCTGTTCGGCAGCGATTTGTCAGGTGTCGAAACCGCCGCCGGCCTGCTTCTCGAGCGCTTCGGTTCGGGATCGACCCTTGCCCTCGGTCCCATGTTCGATGTCAAGTATGGACCGGATGCCCGGAGCGACGCCGGGATTCCCGAAGAACCGGACCCGGACGCCGAGATGGCGGAAGCCGAAGAAGACATCGCACGGGGCTCCCATACCGGTCTGTGGAGCAGGATCGGGCAGCGGGGCCTGCTCTACGGACTTACCGGCAAAGACGTCTACGCCGAGATCTACAAGCGACTGGTCTTCCGGATGTACGACCACGTCCTGTCCGACCCCGACAATTACGGCAGCGTATGGGGGTTCGACGCGGACTTCGCGCTGCAGTACGTCATGCCGGGGTGGGACCTCGTGGAAGAGAGTGCCGCGGTCTCCGACGAGGACCGTCTGCGGATTACCCGCATCCTGTTTGAGTTCATTTCGGATTGCGTATCGCACGTGGGAGACGTCGGGAACGATCGCGTCCGCCACAACCACGCAACGTACGCCGCGCTGGGCCTCCACTATGCCGGCGCCTATTTCAAGAAATATTACAGGGCCACACAGGCTTACGATTGGCTGGCCCTGTCGGAGAAATGCTTCAGGGTGCAGGTCAACGCGTTCAAGCCGTACGAGGACTGCGGCCACTACCATTGGCGCACCCATTTCCACGCGATGCGCTACACGCTCAGCACGGGCGACATGACGTTTTTCGATACGGGAAATGCGCAGCGCGCCGGCGACTACGCCATCCTGACAACAGACAACCTCGGGTGCGCCGTGCCCAACGGAGACACGGCCTCGCCGTTCGGCTCGTGGACGGAGGTGCCCTATCTGCGCGCCATGGTCTGCGTGACCGGAGACGGCCGCTACCAGTGGATGCTCGACAAGAAGAAAGCCATGTCGCCGCGGTCCCACCCGTACGAACACAGCCGCGACGTGGAACCGGTCGAACCCGCGGACCTGGAGGGGGCGCAGGTCTATCCTGTAGATCCGAAGTATTACGATTCAACAAACGGCGGCGACCACCTGCCTCTGGACAGGACCTTCGACAAGGTCGTCTTCAGGGACGGGTTCGCACCCGAGAATCAGTATCTGTTTCTCGACGGCCTGTCCAACGGCGGTCACAAGCATTACGACGGAAACTCGATCTGCCGCCTCACCCAGAACCGCCGCATCTGGCTGGCCGACTGCGACTACATCAAGTCGCTGCCCAAATTCCACAATGGCGTCCTCATCTTCAAGGACGGACAGTCTGCCGAAATCCCTCCCTTCGTGGAACTCGAGCGGTTCGCCGCCAACCGGGATACCGGGTTCTCCCAGACGACACTTCGTTCCTACAGCGGCGTGGACTGGCGCCGCAACATCCTCTGGAACCGCGGGGCCTTCTTCCTGGTCATCGACGAGATGGAGGCCCTGGGAGAAGCGGAATACAGTTTCCGCGCCGTCTGGCAGACCCTGGGCGACGTGAGGCTCCGCAAGGGCGGCCTGGCGGCCGAACAGAACGGCGAGCGATTCTTCATCCAGGGCCTGCCCGGGCCCGTGCTCAGGCTCGAGGACGACCCGGTTACCGGCAGGAACTGGGAACGATACGAACACGCCGAACCGATCGTGCGCATCCTCCAGCAGATTGCCAACGTGCGCCTCGGGAAAGGGGAGGCCTATCGGTTCTTCAACCTGCTTTATTGCGGCCCTTTGAAGCTCGAAATGTCGCAGATCGCCGGGAACGCCGTTCGCATTGACGGCGGTCCGGAAACGGTCTTTGCTGGCGTCGGGCAGACCCGGACGGCGACCGCGCTACCATCGGGGCCCCGGGTCGCGGCCGCGCAGTTTCAGATTTCTCCGCTTGCTCTTGCCATTGTCGACGGTACGGAAGTGTCGTGGGAAGATACCGTATTCAGGAGCGATCGTCCCGTGTCTCTCGAATACGACCTGTCTGCGGCTCGGGGTACCCTTGTTGCCTCCGGGCCGGCGGAAATCACGCTGTCCGCCGGAAACAGTACAGAGGTCGAAGTGGACGGCCGGCCGACAGACGCCGACGTCTCCGGCGGCGCCGTCACGTTCCGTGTGCCCGGGGGCAGGCACGACGTCGCGCTGATCCCTCCCGCCCTCGCGGGAATCCGCCGCGCCACGGCCGGAAAGACCACAACAGTTTTCGTGCCTCGCTTCCGGACCCCGCGCGGGATGGGCCGTATTCCGGACCTTTCCTCGCTCTGGTCTCACCGGGAGGACAACGCCCTGCTGTCCCTGCAGGCCGCGGACCTGGACGGCGACGGCAGGGATGAAGTCATCGCGGGCGGCCGCACCGGGGCCATCCACGCATACAAGGACGGAAGCCCGCTCTGGCGGTATCCCACGGGGGGCGCCGTGAGGTCCGTCTGTGCCGCGGACCTTGAAAACGACGGCCGGACGGAGATCATCGCCGGTTCGGAAGACGAACGCGTATATGTTCTAAACGCAACGGGTGACCTCAGGTGGAAATTCAAAATACCGTTTTACTTCCAGGAACCTGTGGTGCGCTCCGTCTTCACCGGCGATATCGACGGCGACGGACGCCTCGAGGTCATCGCCGCCGTGGAATCCTGGCGCTACTACGCCTTCAGCCACGACGGGAAGGAACTCTGGCACCAGATGACCGTCCGCCCCTCTTCCACGGGCTGCGCCGCGGACCTGGACGGCGACGGCCGTGCCGAGGTTATCGCCGGAACGGACTATCACCGCTGGCACTGCATCGACGGGAACGGCGATATCCGGTGGTCCTACCATCCCGCCACCGGGCCCCGCGCCAACAGCGCCGCGGCCGGGGACGTCGACGGCGACGGGCAGAAGGAGGTGGCCTTCGCCGGCGCCGACACCCATGTCCACCTCCTCAACGCGGATGGGACCCTGCTCTCGCGATTCAATACCGGAGATGAAGTCACTCGCGTCCTGATGACCGATATGGACGGTGACGGCGTGGATGAAATCGTCGCCTCGTCCATGAGCTTCAACGTCTACGTCGTCAAGGGCGACGGCAAGACGCTCTACTGGCGAACCGACCTCGGCGAAGTCGTCCGCTGCATCGCCGCCGCCGACTTCGACGGCGACGGAAAACCGGAAGTCGCCGCGGGCGTCGAGAATGGAACCGTGTACCTGCTCTCCAATACGGACGGAAGTCCCGTCGGCCGGTTTCAGGCCGGCGGACCTGTCCTTGACATCGTCCCCGCGGACGTCGACGGTGACGGCATTCCCGAAATCGTCGCCTGTTCGGAGGACGGCTTTCTGCACGTCATCAAGGTGTAGTGCGAAGTAAGCTCAGTTTTAAGTTCACGTCCCGCCGGTCATCCCCACACTAAAGGAAATCACCATGAAGATCACCGACGTCGACATCATCCCGATTTACCCGAAAATCGCGGCACGGAACGCCGATCAGAAGACCCGTTTCATCAACCTGAACCACCGTACCATTTTCAAGATTACGACGGACAACGGCATCGTCGGGTACGGCGATGCCCGCTGTGAGGCGCCCGACACGTCCACCGTCGAGCACGTTATCGGGCGTGATCCATTCGACTACATCAACGCCAATCTGAATTCGGGCCTGATGGGGGCGCTGTACGACGTCATGGGCAAGCATCTCGATATACCGGCGTATAAACTCATGGGCCAGAGGATACGCGACCGGGTGCCCGTGGCGGCGTGGACCCGGCCCGCGTCGCCGGAAGACCTGGCCAAAGACGTCCAGCGGGCCGTCGGCGAAGGATACATGATCTTCAAGATCCACACCTGTGCGCATTACGACGTCCTTGAACAGACCAGGGCCGTGGAGGAAGTGGCGCCGCCGGGATTCAAGATGCACTACGACTTCAATCACAACCGGCCGCTTGCCGCCGTCCTGCGAATCCTGAAGGGACTGGAAGACTCACCCGTGGTGGGGATGAT
The DNA here is from genome assembly GCA_012271065.1 of Candidatus Latescibacterota bacterium. The sequence continues at coordinate 9,236 of JAAXHE010000071.1, read as the reverse complement.
CGAGGATCCCCTCGTGCTGTCCGACGTGGAAGGGTGGCGCCTGCTGCGGCAGAAGACCAGCTTTCCGCTCCTGATGCACGTCCCGCAACTCGGCGGCGGGCAGGAAATCATCAGGGGCTGCGCCGACGCCTATATGATCGGCGAAGGCGGAATCGGCCCCACCCTCGTGCGCGGATTTGCCGCAGCCCTGGCCAATGTCTCCTCGGTCATCCAGCTTACCGGCGGTACGCTGACCAAGGCGATGGCCCTGCACATGGGCGCCGTAATACCAAATGTCGCCCATTGCACGAACCTGGACGACCAGTACGACCAGGACGTTGTCAAACAGCGGATCGAGGTGGCGGCGGGTTCGTCTCCCATACCGGAGGGTCCCGGCCTGGGCGTCGAGGTCGACGAAGACGCGCTGGCCGAATGCGCGGCCAACGAACCCACGGTTATCCCAACCACAATCGGCATCCTGCACCTGCCCGGCGGAAACAGACTCTACACGAAAGGGTTTCCAAACGTGCCCCGGGTCACGGGATTTCCCGAAGGCAATACCCGGGGCATACGCCTGGAGGTGTGGGAAGACGACGGCACGGAAGCGTTTCAGGAGACGCTGGAACGCATTGAACAGGACGGTCCGTTCATGGAGAAATAGTCGTGCAGTCCCCGCCCGCCGGAGGGTGGGGGCTGAATCGCAGGAACAGGAGATGCCATGCCGCTTCTCAACGTCGAACGCGCACGCGAAAACGTGCGGCGCTACACCTGGGCGCAGGCCATCGTCGAAGCCTGGAAGAAAGAGGTTGACTATATCGTCAGCCGGGACCGGGATTTCGTCGAGGCGATGATATCCGAACTCACCCTCTGGCCGGAGTACGGCCAGAACTGTCCCGTCTGCGTGGACCGTCTCTCGTCCATGGGCGAAACCGGTATCTACGATTGGGACCCGGCCGATCCGGACCGGCTCGTCTGCAAATACTGCGGAACCGAGTACCCCAACGCCGATTATCCGGAGACGGGCAGCGTTACCGCGCCCCGAATGAACCAGACATTCACCTTCTATCTTACCGAGGCGGAACGCGCGCACCCCGAAGACAGATCGGGTGAACACGCGTTCAAATGGGTCCGCACGCCGGTGCATACAAGCTGGACCGGCGTCATCCGCGCGAAGAAGGGCCGCTGGTGCTTCGAGAAGATATCCCCACTCGCCAAGCTGTACGCACTCACCGGCGACGTCCGGTACGCGCAGATGAGCGCGTGGATCATGGACTGTATGGCGCGGCGGTATCCCAACTGGTTGTTTCACTCCTACGATGGGACCGTTGCGGACTGTCCGCCGGCAGAGGCCGCGGCATCCATGGGCAAATATCCTCCCGCGGGCCGATTCCCCGTAGAAACCGTCATCTCCGCCTTCGAGGGCCGGCACTGGGTGGGTGACCACGCCGTACTCAACAACGGCTTCTGGGGCGCCGGACGTTTCGGATGCAGCGGGTCCGACGGGTGGTACCTTCTTTCGATCGTGCAGGCCTACGAACTGATCAGGAGCGCCCGGCAAGCGGACGGTTCACCCGTCATCACGCCGGATATGGACCGGCGCATCGTGGACGACCTCATCCTGGCGGGCTGTGCAGACACCGAAAACTGGAATGACATCAACAACAAGTGCGGTCCCGGTCGCGCGCTCAGCGCCGCGGTGGGTATTCTCTTCGGCAAGCCGGAAAGCGTGCGCCGCGCTGTGGAGGGGTTCGAATTGCTGATGGACGACGCCTTCCATTTCGACGGCTTCTGCACGGAGTCGCCGAGCTATTCGGCCATGCACCTCAACCAGTTGCGAGAGATTCCGGAACTGCTCGACGGGTACTCCGACCCCGAGGGGTACGAACCGGGGACTGGCGCCGCCATGAAGAACCTGGATCCATTCCGGCACTTCGACCGCTACCGTCTGGCGCTGGAAAGCATGGTCCGCATGCTGGACCCGAACCTGCAGGAACCGGTTATCGGAGACTCCAGGGAAGGGCGGAGCATCGAACCCGTCTACGCCGAGACGCTCGCCGCCCATTACGGCAGCCGCTACGCCGGTCTGGTGGAAAACTCACAGGGGGCGCCGTTGGCGGAGAAAGGGGAGGAATACGCCCTCTGGCATCGGGATTCCGATCTGAGAGCGGACGACGAGACCGGCCTGCCGCACCGTACGGAATGGTTTCCCGGCTGGCACGTCGGCGTTCTGCGAGCGGGAAATCCACGGGGGCATACCGCTTTTTATCTGAACGGCTACGCGTACGGCGGCCATCGCCACCGGGACACCCTGGGCATCATCTATGTCGCCCATGGCCGGGAGATGGCGGCCGACAGGGGATACATCTGGGACGACCCCAGAAACGCATGGACCGGCAGCACGCTTGCTCACAACATCGTCACCGTGGACGGCCGGAGTCAGGCCGGCGACAACAATCCCGCCGCGCTGGAACTGTTCGGAACGGGCGCAGGGGTTGAAGTCGTGCAGGCGTCCGCCGCACCATACGAACAGTGCGATCTGTACCGGCGCACCTGCGTGCTGGTCCAGGTCCCCGGTGATCAGACCTATGCCGTCGACCTGTTCCGGATCGCCGGGGGCGCCCTTCACCAGTACGGCTTTCACAGCAACGGCCGCCTCACGGGGTTTTTCGGCGCCGCCCCGGAACCCGTCGACGATCAAATCGAATGGCTGTCCAATATCCGCGCTGCCCGGCCCCGGGGTCCGTTCACCGCAACCTGGGACAACAACGGTACGGGAATTGAACTCACCCTGCTCAACCCCGTCCATCGCCTGCTGTTGGTGGATGCGCCGGGTTGGCGCTCGGACCTGGGGGAGGAACTCAATGCCCCGCCCGTGCAGCAGGTCCTGGCGGAACGCCGCGGCGATACGCACCTGAAGAGCGGGTTTGCCGCGGTGATTTCACCGTACACGGATCGTTCGCCCGTCCTGTCGTCCCGACTCGTGCTGGACGATACGGACACCGGCGCGATGGCGGTCGCCGTCTGTCGCGAGGGATGTACGGACTACGTCTACTCCGCGCCGGACGGCGGTGTCCACGACATCGGACCGCTGTCCGTATCGGGCCGGTTCGCCTTTGCGTCCGTCGATGACGACGGCCGTCTGCTCCGCTCGTATCTGCTTTGCGGCACCGAACTCCGATGCGACGGGCATGCGCTGACCATCGACCGGGCGGCGGTCTCCCTGGAAGTCGCCCGCGTCACCAATCGTACCTACCACCTGCGGAACGCCGTGCCCGATCCCGATACCCTTCCGGGCACCTATCTTCTGTGCGGCGATACCGGGTACGAAATCGAGGACGCCACCGAAGAATCCATCACGGTTCGGGATTACCCCGCCACAGAATGCGACACCGTCACCCTTCTCAAAGCCGCTGAATTTGTAAACGAGGACTGAAGAAGCAACGGAAGCTGTCAGTTTGAATCGGTGAGACGTGAGACGGGAGCCGGTAGAGGACCACACGCCGCCCGACCACCTGGTGAGACGTAAGCCGGGAGAGGGTAGAGATCGCATGCCGTGTAAGGTTTCTTCTCATGCCGCAGGCGAGTCGGAGGGACATATTGGCAAGGGCTTCTTCTACCGTCTACCCTCTTCCGTCTCCCCGCATTTATTACAGATTCACAAATCGCGATAACGCCCGCTTCTGTCCGGCCACGTCAAGAATCCTGCGGATGATGAGGCTTTCCTTCCTGTCGATGCCGGGTTTTCCGGATTCGAAGAGGTCCAGCACGGCATCGGCGGTGTTCAGGAAGATGCGGCCGGAGTCGACCTGGAAGTAGCGCGTCGCTTTGGCGGTGGTCACCGAAGCCGCAAAGGGTGTACTCGATCCCGTATAAACGTTCACGACCGCGGTCCGTCCTCCCGTATAATCCAGCAGCAGTTGAGACTGTTTTCCTGCGCCCCGGCGCATGACCCGGCGCACTTCCGGTCCCAAACAGCTGACGGCCAGTTCAAGAGGATGGATCGCGTATTCTCCGAATGACCTGCCGCCGCCCCAGGTAACCATGTGCCGGACCTGCCTGTGCCCGACCTCGTCCACGAAGTCCTGCACTTCGGTATATCGCAATGCGGAGCTTGTCTGCATGGGCACCCGATGCCTGTCGGCCAGCGCGAAAATCCGTCTGGCCGAACCCAGGTCCGGGGCAAAGGTCTTGTCCACGTACGTGGGCTTTCCGAAAGGAAATACCTGCCGGCACAGCTCGAGGTGCGTCTCCGGAGTGGAAGGGGCGAGCACCATGAAGCAGTCCACCGCCTCGTTCAACCGGGCCGCGTCGGGGAACCAGGCAACGTTGTTCGCCTCGGCCCACTTCCTCCCGGCTCTCGGACGCATCCCCGTACACCCCGCCACTACGAAACCCCGATGCTTCAGTTCATTTCGCAGCAGTTTCACGTAGACGTTGGCGTGGAAGTTCTCCAGATTGTCATCCACAAACCCGATCCGTTTCTCTCCATCTGTCATCCTTCGGTCCTCTCTTCTATGTCCACGCGGGCGCATCCGCAACGCGCACGATGCCGCCGTTCTCGATAGACCGGTGCCAGGCGTCCAGCACGGCCGTGGCGCGCCACCCGTCCAGTGCCGTCACAAACGGGGCCCGATCCTCGATCACGGCGTCGACAAAGCTGTTCACGCACGACGGAAACGCCCCTACCCACTTGTCGAACACCCGGTAGTTCAGCAACGACCGCGGCCACTTGAATTTCTCCTCCGTACTCATTTCGATCGCCTCGGCCTTCCGGTCCAGATTAACGTGGCCCCTCTCTCCGATCACCTGCATGAAGGAATCCGGCATCGACGGATGGGTATTGGGGTAGATCCAGGCCGACTCGAACGTGGCGACGGAACCGCCGTCGAACTTCACGAGCCCCTGCATCATGTCGTACGTATCGATTCCCCTGGCCGCCAGCACCTCTTTGATTCCGTAGCCGTGGACCTCGACGGGGCTCTGATCGAACCACCAGCATATCAGGTCGATATCGTGCGCCGACAGGAACCAGGCGGGCGAAGACTTCGCGGACCATGGCAACATCTCGGTCGGCACGGATATGGGGTTGTTCTTGCGCGCGTAGCCCATCAGCGGCCTGCCGATTTCCCCGTCACGGATCATATTCCAGGTGGCGTTGTACGGCGCCAGCCACCGGTGATTGTACGAGACCTGGAGCTTCAGACCGGTGCGTTTCACGGCGTCGACGATCTCAGTGGCCTCTTCGAGGTCGGTTGTCATAGGCTTCTCCACGTGTACGTGACAACCCGCCTCCAGGCATGCGATGACCGGGTCCCGATGCGCCCAGTCCGGCGTGGCGATATAGACGATGTCAAGCGTCTCTTTCTCCAGCATCTCCAAGTAGTCCACGTACCCTGCGGAAACCGAAAATTCGTCCTGCGCCCTGCTCAGCTTTTCCGCGTCCAGCGTGCAGAATGCCGCCAACTCAACCAGCGGGTTCCGGTGCAGGACCTGCGTCACGCTGTTGCCCATAATGCCAAGGCCGATCACGCCTGCGCGCTGCTTCATATGCTTCCCTCCTTAACGCCGAATTGTGTGTCGTTTCGAATAGACGGGTAAAGGGACTGCAACTTCAGGAGGATCGCTGCCATCAGAGTGTCACGAAAACCAATGGTCGTGCGACACACGCGTCCCCCGGCCCCAGATCGTAGATCAACGGCAGGTCGTCGGGCGCGCCGGGCCACGGAATCGGATCCCGCAGCACGAACCTGTGCCCGCCTTCCTCGCGCGGCATCACTCGCTCGATGGTGTGCAGCCGCTTTCTGTAAGCCAGCCGTGCGCCCTTGAGATAGTGGCATCCCGAGTCTTCGGTATCCTCCCATTCCCGGTGAATCCACGTCCTGGTCAGCAGGCCGTCCTCCGTCTCCGCTTCCACAACGAAACGTCCGATGTGCAGTCGCTCCGCGTCCAGCGAACATTGCCATGCCTTCCCCGACGCTTCGACCGACTTGATGGGGAAGTTGCATACGTGGGGCGGGTTCGACACCATCAGGGTCTCGCCCGCGGGAGGCGCTTCGCCGGTTTCCGAAGTCACCGTCACCCGGCAGGTATCGACGTCGATTCCCGCAATCCGACCTCGCCACGTGCCGGTACCCTCCACCACCACGCCATCGGACTTCAACCGCCTTCCCGCCAGGCATGCCCACAAAGGGCGGTCGTTCGCGTCCAGGGTCAACACGCCGAACCCCCCGTCCAGCTCAAGTCCTTGATCAAAGACCGACACGCCCTCGTCCGCCAGCGCACCAAGCAGATAACATCTCCCGCGCTGCCAGGAAATCTCGAGTCCGATCGCATCCTCGCCTTCGAGTACGTCCAGGCGCCTGACGCCCGTCAATTGAGGGTGGTTCCGATAGGCTTCGCAGACAACGGCGAACAGGCTGTTCAGGGCGTCCTGCCGGCGGCCTGCCCGATTTCGCAGGAGGACGTAGTCCAGGTGTTCCGCCGCGCCCGGCTTGTTGGGCGGCCTGCCGAGGGCCGTGATGACTTCCTGCGCGACGCCCCCCGGGACGATCATGCGCAGTCCCATCTCCTCATCCCGCCAATCGGCCTGGAACTCGCCCGCCGGCCGCCCGCGCTTCACGTCATACAGGTAGGAAAAGCCGCTGCCCCGGTACGAGTGATAACTGCGCTTGCCGTTGGTCCCCGGCAGCCCCGGCAGGCTGGCGTGCCGTTCCAGTTCGGGATCGTCGTACAGCTTCCGGAACGGAACGGCCGGCCCCGCCAGCGTGCCGCCATCCTGCGCCTGAAACGCCACGCCCCGGGTTGAAAACGCCCCGTTGAACCCGTGGAATGAATAGTCGTGCGCCCAGCCGCCCCTGACGTGGAAGAGGTCCACCAGGATCTGCAGGTCGGGCGCCAGTTCCAGCAGCGTCACCCCCCGGCGATACACGTCCGCATCCAGGTAGGCCCGGGGCGCGGAAAGCTCCACGTGCTGCACGTGCGGGGCGGTCCCAAAGCGTTCCAGCCGGCCCTCGTCGGCCGTGTCCTGCCGGCTCTCGTTCACCACCACGGTGACGTGGCTGGCGGTATTCTTCTCCCAGGCCGGCGGGTCCGGATGTTCGGCGGCGTGGGTGGGATAGCCCGTATCGGGCACGACCCGTTTGTTGCCCGCGATGACCTCCAGGTTCAGCCGGTCCCGATGTGCGTGGCCGGCGTTGGCGTGCCCGTACTGGAGCACCGCCGCCAGTTGGTTCTCCGCGCGGCCGCTGCGCAGGATCACGAATCCCGTTCCGCCGAGGTTATCGCTCGTTTCCGGCCACTTCGGCAGGTCTCCCGCGGTGCGTTCCAGTTCGGCTCGCGTCAGCGGCACTTCGAACAGGTCATCGTAACTCCTGAACCCGCTTTCGTCGGTCACGCCCGTGTTCAAGAGCGCTCTTGCATACTCCGGCCACCCGTATCCCCGGTAAAACCGCTGAAGCGATGAACTGTCCAGCATGGGATAGGTTGCCTCCGCGCCCGTATCCGCGATTGCCGGCATCTTTCCGCCCCAGCACGCCAGCCGCCGGGACCAGCTGCCCAGCGAACGCACGTGTTCCCCGGGCAGCCGGCGTTTGCCCAGCCGTTTCAGGACCAGGTCCGTATCCAGCATATACCGTGTCCAGCATCCCGCCGAGTATCCGATCGCCACCTCGAACGAGACCCCGTCCCGGAAGAGGAAATTGTCCAGCGCGTGGTCCCACCCCTCCACGCCGTACGCCCAGACTTCCGTGGTCGGCCCGCATCCCGTGAATGTCTCAAGTTTCTCGATCGCCCAATCCGTAAATGCGTCGTCGTCGATGACCACCAGCGCCTTTACCGCGGAGGCCTGGTGCAGCCCGTAGTTCCCCCGGATCTTTCCCTCCCAGATATCCCGCACCGACTGCCGCACCATGTTGTCTTCCACGTGCCGGATCAACGCTTCGGGTTCCTTGTTCAGAAATTCATGGATATCAGTCTCGGACTGCAACGCCGGAAACAGATTGTCGTAGGCTTCGGCGTAGAGCCCGATGTTGAACGACTCCTGAACGGCATACAGAAAACGACCGGTGTACCCGACCTGATAGTTCAGACCGTACCAGGACTGCGCCGCGTGGTCCATGGTGGGAAAGAGTTCGGCCATCCTGTCCAGCAGGATCGCGCTCTTGCGGCCGTACCGCGCGTCTCCGGTGATCAGATACGCGCGTCCGAGGTCCTGCAGCGCCGGGATCAACCGGTGCCAGAGGCTGTAACAGTAATGCGCTACGAACCAGAACCGGGACCGCCCGTCCCCGGGGTCCCATCCCGACCCGTCGTCCGCGTAATCGCCGGTAAGCAGCGTGCGGTCCCTCGTCCGGTAATACGCCATGAAGTCGTTCGAGGGGTACTCCTCGCCGCCCACGGCGCACCTGATTTTCCAGGGACGATTGAAAATATCCACCTGCCACGGGCCGCCCGGCGCCTGAAATACCGCCTCTCCGTGGACCGGACACCCGTCGAAAGAAGGCAGAAACCCGCGGAAGATGTCCGCAGGTGGCGGCAGGTCGCGAACATAGGCGTCATCCAGCTTCGTCCAGACCTCCGCCCTTCCGACAATCTCATCGGCGATCTTCCTCGCCGCCGGAAACCGATCCACGTGGTCCTTCATCCGGCGGACTTCCTCGTCCGTATGCAGCGTACGCCCGGTCTTCATTCCAACATTCCTTTCGGTCCTATCGAAGTCAACGTCGAATTCCGTAGCAGCAAAGTACATATGAAGGGGGCAAAACGAAAAAAAGAAAAAGACCCGGCCGAATGCGGCCGGATTGGTCGCAATGGGGCCTTGTATACGCCAGACTCTAGCGCAAGGCGCGGATCCCTGAGCCAGACTCAAAATCCGCGTAATACGGCATATTTCATCGTCATACACATAGAATATGATTTTCTGGCATCTGTGGAAAAACACATCGGAAGAGAAAAGCAACCGATCCAGGTGGGATGGGCTGCTTGTAGGTTATACATAAACGTCATTTGTGAAGGATGTTTTTGGTTCTGGGGCGGTCGATACTTGATGCCACGTATTGCGGATCAATTGCTCCAATCATTGTAACCCTCTGTCCCTTAGTTGGAGTTTTCTAATCGCGACATCCGTCTCGACCAGATAGCAGAAATCAAAACGGCAGTTCCTCCTCCTTTTGATACACAGGAGCGGGCGATTCTGCATGACTTGGATCCAAAAAACCCAATAGCTGCTTCAATTTCTCTAGTGGGCGATTTCAGAAGTA